>JAYRDY010000130.1:0-6500 GCA_041909215.1 Cloacibacterium sp.
ATTACTTTGGATTTCATTATTGAGCGGTAAAGCACTATGAGCAGTTGGAATTCCTCTGACTATTGCTCCTGGCTTCTGAGGAAAAGCATATCTTATCCCATATTGTAGAAACTCGGCAAGAGCATATTTCATTACTACTTTTCCTTTTGGGTCTAATAATCCTGAATTTTTTGACCTTGCAACCGATTCGCTTATTTCAGCTTGGCTTATTCCTAAATCTGCCGCAACGGAAGATTGATTCCACGAATCATTATCGAGGCTAATAATTTTTAGTAACAAAACGATATCCTGTGGTTTCATATTTTGTTTTGAATTTTTCATATATTGCATATTGCGATATGCAATATTAATAAAAAAATTTGAATTACAAATTAGCGTTATTGCATATCGCAATATGCAATAACATTATCTCCATGCTTTATCCATTTGTTCGTCCGTAAAAGCTTCCGTCACTTTCATATATTTGTCCAACACTGCATCTTTTTTGATGTTTGCAATTTTCTTAATGGCTTTCGGTTCCATTCCTAAAAGCAAAGAATTAGTAATAAATGTTTTTCTCGCAGTGTTACTTGATATGAATTTATATTTAAAAAATATCTATAAAATATTGAGTTGATAACTTACATTTCTCCCTTCTCCGTTTTGTGTAAAGATGTTTTTTGTAACCAATTCTTGTAAATCTCTTGTTGCTGTAGCACGAGAGGTTTTGTTGATGGAAACGTATTTTCTCGCCGTCATTCCTCCTTCAAAACCAGTATAGCCTACATCAAACATTTTTAGAACCGCCTTCAGTTGTCTCTCGTTCATTTCACTTCTGTATTTATCTAAAAATTTCATTTTATTTACCGTCCAGCCAATAAGCAATTTGCTGTGTTTTACGCCCTCTGTTATAACTTCTGAAAAATAGCGCAACCAATCTGTAACTTCTAAACTTTTTTGTGCTTTTTTCAATGCGTTGTAATACCTTTTTTTGTCTTTTTCTATTACCGTAGAAATACTTACAAATAACGAGCGATTAAAGGATTCTGAAAGACATTTTTCTGCCAATGCTCTCCCGATTCTTCCATTGCCGTCTTCAAAAGGGTGGATTGATTCAAAATAAAGATGTGAAAGGGCAGTTTTAATCAATATTTTTCTAATATCATCTGTGTTCGCAACAAATGAATTATACCATTTTACAAAGTTTTTCATTTCATTGGGAACGATTTCCGAAGGTGGTGCTTCGTAATGAACTACCTCTTTTCCGTATGCTCCAGAAACCACCTGCATTGGTTCTTCGCTTTTACGATAATTTCCTGGGTTTACATAAGGTTCGACCTCCATTAATGTTTTGTGCCATTCTTTAATAGATTTTTCCGAAAGTTTTTCGTGAAAGTTTTCAGAAATATATACCATGAGCGAAGCAATTCCTTGTGCTTTTTTGTCTCTTATTTTGCCAACTTCTTTATGATAACCTAATTTTTTCTTAATAGATGAGAGCAAATCTTCCCTACTGAAAATTTCTCCTTCAATCTCGGAAGTTTTAAGTGCTTCTGCAATCATCAATTGCAAATAGGCTTCTTGCTGATTTGTTTTTGTAAGCGCCGAAGCTAAGCCTGTAAGTTCGCCTATTTCTATTGCAAACTTCAATACAAATGAATCTATTACTGATTCATCATAACTAAAATTTGCCCAATCTGAAAGTTGCCAATTATATTTCATGATTCAAATATAGCGATTTATTGCATCAAATAAATAACATCTTTGATGCAATTAATAAAAATAATTGCATCATTTATTTAGAAATAGAACGCTGTCTCTACAATGAAACAAATCTTTATCCCCAGGCTTTATCCATTTGTTCGTCTGTAAAGGCCTCTGTTACTTTCATATATTTGTCCAAAACTGCATCTTTTTTGATGTTTGCAATTTTTTTAATGGCTTTCGGTTCCATTCCTAAAAGTAGAGAATTGGTTATGAATGTTTTTCTTGCGGTGTGGCTTGTAATGAATTTACATTTTGGTTGTGTTAAAGATTTTTTCTTATTCCCAACAAACCAATGAATGGTATATGGTTGTGTGATTTCTGCCAGCTCACAACATTCTTTGATGTATTCATTAAATTTTTGTGATGAAATTATAGGTAAAGGTTCATAGATTGTTCCTTTGTATTTTTCCAAAATAGCTTTTGCATATTTATTGAGTTTAATGGCGTGATTTTGGGTTTTCGTTTTTTGGATAGAAAGAACAATATGATTTTCAGAAATATTTGCTAAATGTAATTTCGACAAATCAGAAAATCTTAATCCAGTAAAACATCCCATACAATAGAAGTCTCGGACTTGAGATAATCTATCATTATCAAAATCTTTTTCATAGAGTTTCATCAGCTCATCAAATGATAGATAAACAATATCAATATCGTGTTCAGCCGCTCTGAATTTTTCAAACTCTCGATTCGTGTTATATCCTTTTTCTGTCGCCCAATTTAAAAATGACTTTAAAACCTTAATTACTTTAGCGAAATAATTTTGTTTCATCTTTTTGGTTTCATATGAATAGTCTCTCAATTGTTCAAAAAAATCGTCATTGATTTTATCAAAAGAAAGTGCGATTGCTCTTTCTTTACAAAAAAATTCCAAATAGTTTTTAATTGTAATCTGTCCTTTAATTGTATTTGGTGTTTTTGTTAGTTTTCCTTTTTCGATATACTCATTAAAGCAATTAAAAAAATCGAACTCATCAGATAGAGTAGTTTCCTCTTCTGAATCAAACTTTTCAATAAACAAATCTTTAGTTGGTTCAATTTTATTAGCCCTGAAATAAAGAGATATATCCTGAATTTTACTCTCTATTTCCTGTAGTTTTTCATTTATTTCATCATAGCCGTAATACTTTTCTTTTTTAGAATTTGCTTTTACACGATTATTTTGCCAATCGTGAAGTTTGCAACTCAATCCTGTATTTCTTTTAATTACAGAACTATTGATTCTAAACAAAATTCGAATAGGTATTAAACCATCTTGATTTATTTTGTCTTTTCTTAATTCAAAAATATACTTTATCATCGGCTTAAATAAAATAAAAATCACAAAAGGGGGAACAAAAAGGGGGATAAATTTGAATTTAAAATCATGAAATTTCAAGAAACAAAAAATATAAAAACCTTTTATAAGCCAAATATACTGAATATAAACGAACTAAAAATAAGAAAAAATCAGAAAGGTTTTAAATTACCTCCGTCTGGGGTACATAGAAACGCTGTTAATCATCTGATTTTCAGCGTTTTTTGTTTTTTAAGGGTGGCTAAAAGGAAGTGTTTTTTACTTTTATATTTTACACTTAAGACCTCAATGAATATTTAACCTCCTCGAATTTCGTTCGAAAATACGACAAGAGGGATAAAAAATTAACCACGCTTTTTGGGCGTGGTTTTTATGTTCTGTCAGGAAAATCCAAATTTTTCTCTTTTTGCAAATTCTATGTCTTTCATCCCATTAAAATCTATTTTTTCTTTAATGGTTCTTAACCAAGCTATATGACTGTAAAGACCATCTACAGATAGGCCTACCAATTCACAATTAGCTTTTCTAAATTTTCCCTGAAGATGTGCAAAAGTCATAAATTCTGAAGTACACACAGATGTAAAATCAGCAGGATGACTAAATCGAATACTCTATTTTCCTTGATAATCAGAAGGGAAATTAATTTTACCTTGAGTTGCACTTATGATAGACGAAATCGATTACTCTAATTTGCTCTTTTCTGTATATTTTTATTAATGTTTATCTTCTCCTCTTGTTCCTCCATGACCAAGAGCTACTACTCTTAAAATTTTAATATTCAGAACTATAAATCTATAAAACTGATAGAACGGATTCTGCATTTTAGATTTCATTTTTGAGGATATTCTTTGTGCCATAATTTTCTTGTTTAAGTTAATATTTTATTCTGGAATCATAAACCAAAAAGGTTTCATTTTTGCCTTCCAAAGAAATGCAAAATGTAATGAGTGTTTTACCCAATGTCCTCCTAAACCAATTTCTCCAAAAGTTTTTCTAAGATCTCTACCTCCTGAGTTTTTAAACTTAATATAATCTGGAACGATAGGGAAAGTAGTAATGCTCACAGCAGAACCTTTAGTTGCACCGAATCCTGCTGATGCAACACATGCTGCCCCCATATTACCTAAAGAACCACGATGTGGCGTGATGATTTCACCTTTTTTAATACTTTCGATAATATTATCTGCTACCAATTTGGCAGTGATTCCAGATGGCATTCCTGTTCTTGGTGGTGCGGGGGAAATTTCGGTTCCATTAGGTGATTTTCTAGGTTTAGAAATAGAATGCGGTGGTGCAAAAGCAATTCCTGGTGCAAAAATATTAGGATAACTTGGATTTTGATACGTTTCTGGCCAATCTTGTACTTTCCATTCTTCATAAGGTTTCGATGTGTAATCTGCATCTACAACCATAAAACCGCGAAAAAGCTTCTCGGTAATATCTTCTCCTTTTTTATCAAATGCTTTAAAACCGTGCCCTGAAAAAGCAGGGATTAACATAGCAAAATCAAATGTTTCAGTTTTAAATTCTCCGTTTAAATTCTCGTAATGGGCAATTCCGTCTTCAATTTTATTCACCCCAGCTCCCAAAATCCATTTAATATTGCGATCTTCAAAAACCATTTCTACCATATCACTAGATTTCATAATCATATCGCCATAGGTAAGCAACATTCCGTCCATTCCAAAATCACCAAGTTCGTTTTCGTTGGATATCCAAGTGATTTCGGCTTTGTCACGGAGGCCAGCTCTTCTAAGTTCGGAATCAACATTAAGAATATATTCAAAAGCTGCTCCTTGGCAAGTCGCTTTAGGATGTCCAGTTCCGATGAGAATTTTTAAAATTTTATCAGTTTTTTTCAATTGATTTTTAAGGTCAGTAAATGCTTTGGAAGCGTGTTCTGCATGATCATAACTACAAACTGAATAACATTTATTAGCACCAGGATTCATACCTTCGGTTAAATCAAATGCTAGTTTTGGACCTGTTGCATTCACCAAAAAATCATAATCTATAATTTCTTGTTTCCCTTTGTTTTCACCAAAAACATATTCTGCTATTACATAAGGTTTGGTATTTTTCTCGTCACCTTCTGGATGAAAAGAAATCACTTTTGCTTGTTTGTAACCAATTTTATGCTTCTTGTAAAGAGGTTCTAAGGGAAATTTTACATCATTGGGAGACATTCTACCAACGCCTACCCAAATATTGGAAGGAACAAATTGATAATTAGAATTGGGAGAAACAACAAGTACTTCGTGCTGTTTTCCTAACTTTTTTCGGAGTTGAGAAGCTGCTGTATGACCTGCAAAACCTGCTCCTAAAACTACTATTTTAGACATATTTTGTTTTTCTTAAAAATAAATAAATGACATTTGTCATATTGTAACCATTGTTACATATATAAAATTAAAAGAAAGAAATTACACTTTTTCAGATAGAATTTCCTCAATATAAATAAACTTCGCTTTTTCTGTTTTTATATTTTCTTTATCTAAATCTTCTCTTAAACCTTTCCCCATCCCAAAGTAAAGTAAAAGATCTGCTTTTGAAATTATTTCGATTAAATCTTTATGATTGTGTTGTTGCTTTTCCTCACTATGTCTTCCACAGCAAGATTCGCCATGATGATGGGAATGAGAATTAACTTCATAATTTGTAGATATCACTTTACCATTTTCTATTTCAAAAAATGCAAATTCTTTGCATTTTCCTGTATGGGCTGCTACGGTTTTCCTGTCGTTGGTTGGAATTACTATTTTCATTTTAATTTATTTTGTTTTTCTAATTTTTTAAAAAGCCAAAAAGTGATTCTGTATGCAACATAAATCATAATTGGTAAACTGATGAATTGTATAATTTCTTTGGTGTACATTTTAGTCTAAGTTAAGGTTTGATGATTTTTAATAAATATGAGCTTCTGTTTCTTCTAAATCTTTTTCGGAAATATTTTTGGCATCTAATTTCTTCCAAACAAGAGCGATATAAGCCAAAACAAAAGGTACTAACAACGAAACATAACTCATCGTTCTCAACGTAAATTCACTGGAAGAAGAGTTGTAAATTGTGAGCGAATTTTGCAAATTATAAGTTGATGGATAATACGCCGTATTATTGAAACCTGCATTGAGAAGTAACATCCAAACGGTAAGAACTGTCCCAATTCCTGAAAACCAAATTCCGTTTTTGCTTTTTCGGAATACATTGATGAAAATTCCCACCAAAACCAATACAACTCCAATCAAGAAAACGACTAAAACAAAAGGCATTTCGAGGAAATTGTTCAAATATTTGTGAGCTTCCATAGAAACTTCTTGATTAGCTGGATTTACTGCAAATCCATCAATCAACAATAGTCTTATCAGCCAAAAAAGAAAGAAAACCAAGAACAAAATACTATTTATTTTCAAGCTTTTAATAGAATTTTTTTGTATATTTTCACTATCAATGATTTTTT
>JAYRDY010000131.1:0-6466 GCA_041909215.1 Cloacibacterium sp.
ATTCATCAGTGGAAAAGATGGTGCAGAAATGCTGGAAATTGCCGAAAAGGAAGATTTCAACTTTGCCGAAGTGGATGATTTAGGAAAATACGAAACCAGAACTGATGCTTTTGACATTCACATTCAGAAAATTCTAGATTTACCAATGGTAGATGCAGAAGCCGTGAAATCTAAGAAATTCAAAGTGGTTCTTGATGCGGTAAATTCTACCGGTGGAATTTCGCTTCCGCCACTTTTAGAAAAATTAGGTTGCGAAGTCGTGAAATTATATTGCGAACCCAACGGACAATTTCCGCACAATCCAGAACCGTTGAAAGAGCATTTGACAGACATTTGTGATTTAATTAAAAAAGAAGGAGCAGATGTAGGAATTGTGGTAGATCCCGATGTTGACAGATTGGCATTAATTGACGAAAATGGCGAAATGTTCGGCGAAGAATACACTTTAGTTGCAGTGGCAGATTATTTGCTGAGACATAAGAAAGGAGTTGCGGTTTCTAATCTTTCTTCGAGTAGAGCTTTGAGGGATGTTGCTAGAAATCTTGATTCTGAATATTTTGCAAGTGCAGTGGGAGAAGTAAATGTGGTGACTTTAATGAAAGAAAAAAATGCAGTAATTGGTGGTGAAGGAAATGGCGGAATTATTTATCCAGATTTGCATTACGGAAGAGATTCTTTGGTTGGTGTAGCATTATTTTTGACGCATTTGGCAAAAGAAAACAAGACTGTTTCTGAGTTAAGAGCTACATATCCAGCGTATTATATGGGTAAAAAGAAGATAGAGCTTACTCCAGAAATTGATGTAGATGCTTTGCTTGTAAAAATGCAAGAAGAATATAAAAACGAAGAGATTTCTACCATTGATGGAGTAAAAATAGATTTCCCAGAAAATTGGGTACATTTAAGAAAATCTAACACTGAGCCAATTATCAGAATTTATACTGAAGCCTTTTCTCAGCAAGAAGCAGATGAATTGGCAGATAAAATGATAGAAAAAATAAAAAGTTTAATATAGAAACTAGAAATTAGCGTTAAGAAATCAGAAAAATCTGGTCTAAGCGCTAATGTCTAATCTCTAAAATCTAAAAATATTTGGAAGAATTTTTTGAAAACGAGCTTTCTAAAAAGTTCGAAGATATGATAGAAAATAACGAACAACTCTATTTCGATTCAGAGGAAATAGAAAGTCTTGTTATTTTTTATCTTGAAATGGGTGATACGCATTTCGCAGAAACGGCTGTTAATTACGGCTTAAAGTTGCATCCAAACTCTATTGAGCTGAAAGTTAAGCAATTAGAGGTTTTATTAGACCTTAACAGAAACGCACAAGCTCGTCAGTTAATAGATGAGTTAGAACCTTCTTGCTCAGAAACAACAGATTATTTGGTGTGTTGCGCCAAATATTTTTCCAACAACGGAAATCCCAAAAAATCAATTGATTATTGTCTTAAAGCTTTAGAATTAGAAGAAGAAGAAAATTTTCTTCACAATTTTATCGCAGACGAATATCATAATTTAGACGATCCTTTCAATGCACTAAAACACTATAAATTAGCACTTAAATACGATCCTATTGATGATTATTCGGTGGAAAGTGCCATGGTTTGCTACCAGCAACTCAATAAGCATGAAGAAGCTGAAGAGTTTTTACAAGATTACCTAGACCAATTTCCTTATTCGGAAACGGCTTGGTTTGAGATAGGACAATTCTATTTCAATAGGAAAAACTACGAAAAAGCCATACAATCTTTTGATTATTTAATTGCAATTAATGCAGAATCTGCAGGAGTTTTTGCCAATAAAGCAGCTTGCTATGAAGCTTTAGAACAATGGCAAAAAGCGATTGAAGTGTATGAAGAACAGCTGGATTTAGAATATACCAAAGCGTTTACATATTATAAAATTGGACTTTGTTATAAGGCTGATAAAAAAAATATTGAAGCGCTAAGAGCTTTTCAAAAATCACTGAAAGAAGATCCGCAATTTTATCTTTCGATGATGGAACAAAGTGATCTTTATCTAGAATTAGGCAGTAAAACAGAAGCTTTGTATTTTGCTAAAGAAGCGGTGGCACTTAATGAAAACAACTTAGATTTTCAAAAAAAATTAGCATTTCTTTATATAGATTCTGGCAAATTTGAAGAATCTCTTTCTTGTCTCAAAAAATTAGTAGATGCTGAGCCTGGTAGATTCTACAATTGGTATGCATATTCAGAAGTTCTTATGCTGGTTGGCGATTATAAAGATGCTATTATTGTGATAGAAAAAGCAGTAAAATCTCATGAAAGAGCAGAATTATATTACCAATTAAGCAACTGTTACTTAAATCTTGGTGATGAAGAAAAAGGACAAGAAGCTTTGAAAATAGCCCTAGAATTAGATGCTACTCTTTCTGATGATATGCAACAGAAATATCCTTATATAAAAGATCAGGTAAAGAAAGTTAAAAGTAAGAAAAAGTAAATTTCTCATTTTTTTGAGGATATTTTTTAGTTTCGGCAATTTCTTTAAAGGATAGAATCTTACTTTAATGCAGGCTTTTTTTGTTTTTATCTTTTTAAAAGGTTGATATTTTGCATTTTAAAAAAAAGTTGTAATTTTGCGGAACACAAACGCAGATGAAAACTTATTTATTTTTCTTTTTCCTTATTTTAGGAAGATTATTGCCAGCGCAACAAGCTGAAGAATTTAGAATCATCAAAGATTATTTTGATAATCAGGAGTCTCTCATTAAAAGTGGCTTTGCTAAAAAGTATAAAACACTCTCAACAGACTCTTCTAAAGTTGAAATCAGAAAGCAATATACGGTATTTATGTCTAAGCTAGATAGCATTAGAAATGTTGCTTATCTGGGTGCTTTAATTAAGGTTAAAAATAGAGAAGATTTACATTTGATTACAAAAACATCTCAAAACTTTACTCAAAATAAAAATATTGAGTCAAAACCAGAATTTCCTAACGGATTAAACTCCTTGAGAGATAAAGTGGCTAACTTATTTTATTCTGATTGTTTGCAGGCAGAAAAAAAAGAAGTGAGTACAATGTTGAGCTTTGTTGTAGAAGAAGACGGGAGTATTACAGATATTAGAGCTTTTGGTGATGATGCAAACCTCAATAAACAAGCAGAAATTGCTTTGTATTTATTGCCTGAAAAATTCACTAAGCCTGCTACTGTTAATGGTAACGCTGTGCGATATTCTTTTCAGATGCCTTTGGTGGTAAAGTTTGATTAATTTCACGATAAAATTTCTATTTTTACATTAAATTTTTCCCTAAACTGATATTATTGGTTATCAGTAAGGTATGTTTTGCTTCAAGTTTATAATTAATAGAGATGTTTACCCACGAATATTTTATGAAACAGGCTTTGCAAGAGGCCGAAATTGCTAAGGAGAAAGACGAAGTGCCTATTGGTTGTATTATTGTGTTTAAAGACAGAATAATAGCAAGAGGGCGTAATCTTACAGAGCAATTAAATGATGTTACTGCGCATGCGGAAATGCAAGCTATTACTTCTGCCGCCAATTTTTTAGGAGGGAAATATCTTAAAGATTGTACAATCTACGTAACGTTAGAACCTTGTGTAATGTGCGCAGGAGCTTTAACTTGGGCTCAAATTTCTAAAGTAGTTATCGGTGCCAGAGACGAGGGTAGAGGATTTATCAATAAAAACATTCAGTTACATCCCAAAACAGAGATTATAACAGGGGTTTTAGAGGAACAATGTTCGGCTATTGTTAAAGAATTTTTTAAAGAAAAAAGGTGAACATAATATGGTCCACCTTTATATTATTTATCTTTTCCTAAGAAATAAAGTCCTTTAAGGGTATGCAATTTATCGGCAACATCTATTTTATCTGTTAATGGCTGATAAACGTGCGAAACGCCACCCGTTGCAATTACAAAGCACTTATCATTCACTTCAGCATTTATTCTATCAATAAAACCTTCTACCATTCCTAGAAATCCGTAAACCATACCAGAAGTCATACAAGAAACGGTGTCGTGTCCTAAAACGGATTTAGGCTTAGTAAGTTCAATTTCAGGCAATTGTGCGGTTTGTTTTACCAAAGAGTTCAGAGATGTAATAATGCCAGGAGCAATAATAACGCCTAAAACTTCTCCGTCTTCAGCCACACAACTTGCGGTAAGTGCAGTTCCAAAATCCAGAATAATTTTCTTTTTATCAGGATATAGAAAATGTGCGGCAACCAAATTGGCATAAATATCTGTACCCATTTGGTTAGATTTGTGATGAATAGGAGAGTGTGTTTTTCTATCTACGATTATCGCATCAATTCCGTGAATTTTATATAAAGCACTGCTAATAATGTGGGTAAGTTGCGGTACCACAGAACCGATGATAATTTTATTTACTTTTTCAACCTCAATATTATAGGTTTGGTAAAGCATGGTAAACTGTGCAAAAAGCTCATCTCGGGTTCCGTATGGTTTAGTATTGATAATCCAAGAAGCACTACATTCACCATCAATAAAATGTCCGAATCTTATGTTGGTATTACCAATATTAATTACAATTGTACTCATTAATTTTTTTGATAATTTGAGAGCCGAAAGGTACTCATTTTTTGAAAAATGATTTACTTAACTTCAATAAAATTATTTTCAGGATTTACGTCTGCCAATCTTTGGGTAAAATCTATCCCTAAAATTTGTAAATCTTCCTTTTTATAAGGAATGGTAAAACTGTATTCTTTTGCCGTCCAATACCAATAAGGTAACGTTTGGAAGTTCCCAAAATAATCAGATTTTTTTGGTGTTCTCATCATGTTTAACGGGATGTGGTAGTTTACCGTTTTTTTATCTTTAGTTAAAATGCTGAAATCTATCGGCATAGGGATTTCTCCATTGTTTGATAAGGTAATGGTAGTGCTGTTTGCATTGTATTTTACATCTTTTATGGCATAATCAATAGTTTTTGTGGTGTTAATCCAGTAATGGTGGAACCACTTTAAATCCATATCCGAAATTTGCTGAGCTATATGCATAAAATCTCTATCTGTCGGGTGTTTCAGTGCCCAATCGTTATAGTATTTTTTAAGAATTTTGGTTAAAGTTTCTTCGCCTACAATATATCCCAACTGAACCAAGAAAAGCTCGCCTTTAGTATAAGAAGCTACAGTGTAAGCGGTGCCATTATCATGGTGGTCTGCAAGCCAAACAGCAGGTTCTTCCCTACCAGTTTTATTGAATTTAGCATAAAACTGAATGGCATTATAAAAAGGATTAGGCATGTTTTCTTTCGGGAAAAGAGCATGCATTACATAATCTTCGGCATAGTTAGTAAAACCTTCGTCTAGCCAAGGTTTAGTACTTTCGTTGGTTGCTAATATTTGCTGATACCAAGAGTGGCTTCCTTCATGAATCATAAGACCGAGTAAATCTTCTAAATTTTTGGCTTCACCTAAAATCATGGTGCACATTCCGTATTCCATACCGCCATCGCCACCTTGTACAAAGCTGTAAGTAGGGTAAATGTATCTGCCAAAGTTGGCATTCATGAGTTGATAGTATTTGGTAATATAAGGCTGAGCTTCGCCCCAATATTTGGTTTTATCAGATTTTTGATACACAAAATAGACTTTCGGTCCATCAGGAACGATAAAACTTTCTACTGAAAAATCTTTGTCTGCCGCCCAAGCAAAATCTAAAATGTTTTTAGCTGTAAATCTCCAAGTTGCTTTATTGTTTTTATCGGTTTTAATATTCGGATTTTCTGTATATCCCTTCACTTCATTTGGGTTTTCTAAAACTCCACCTGCGCCAATTACATAATCTTTATCAATTTTAATGGTTACATCAAAATCTGCAAAAGGAGCGTGGAATTCTCTCCCGACATAATCGAAAGTTGCCCAGCCATCATAATCGTATTCTGCTAGTTTAGGATACCATTGCGTCATCGTCATATCAACGCCTTCGCGGTTATTTCTACCACTTCTACGGATTTGCTTCGGAGTTACAGCGTCCCAATCCATAGTGAAGGTGGTGGTAGAATTAGGCTTTATTTTTTCGTTGAGGTAAACCTTCATGATGGTTTCTTGAACTTCAAATTTTAGAAGTTTTCCGTTTTGTTTAATCCAGTTTACGGTTTGTGAACCTTCTTCGTTTTTAGGAATAGAAGCTAATTTAGAACTTCCGAATTCAGTTAATCTTCCGTCTGCATTTTTTCCTTGGTTTTGCACTCTTTGATCCATCAAAGAATTGGGTTTAAAAGCATTCCAATACAAGTGGAAGTACACTACCGAAAGTTCATCAGGAGAATTATTGGTATATTTTATTTCTTGGTTACCGTGATAAGAAAAATTAGCAGCATCTACATCGATTTCCATTTTGTAAGAAGCTTCTTGTTGGTAGTAAGCTTGTTGTTGTGCTGTAATTAATCCTACGATTAAAGAAAATATAGCAACGAGTCTATTCTTCATATCATAAATTTTTTCAAATATAA
>JAYRDY010000132.1:0-6455 GCA_041909215.1 Cloacibacterium sp.
CGCTGAAAACATAATAGAAAATGCAAATGTAAAAGCCGAAGCTATTAAAAAAGAAAAAGAAGCTCAAGCAAAAGTAAAATTCTTAGAACTCAAATCTCAGCATGACGAAAACATTCAATCTCGTGAGAAAAAAATGCAAGAAGTTGAGAAAAGAATCAGAGACAAAGAACAAAAACTGAATGACGAACTTTCTAAAACAGGTAAATTAGAAAAAGATTTAGAAAGACAATTGGCTGATTACAACAAAAAGCTAGAAGTTCTACAAAGAAAACAACAAGAACTAGATGTGGCTACCGCACAAAAAGTAGAAATGTTAGAAAAAATCTCTAACTACTCTGCGGAAGAAGCCAAAAACGAATTGGTAGAATCTATGAAAGCGGAAGCTAAAACCAAAGCTCAGGCACACGTACAATCGATCATGGAAGAAGCCCAACTCAATGCAAAAGGAGAGGCAAGAAAAATTGTAATCCAAACCATCCAAAGAATTGGTACAGAACAAGCCATTGAAAACTCTGTTTCTGTATTCAATATAGAATCAGACGAGGTTAAAGGTAGAATCATTGGTAGAGAAGGTAGAAACATTAGAGCGCTAGAAGCAGCAACAGGTGTAGAAATTATTGTTGATGATACGCCAGAAGCAATTCTTCTTTCTTGCTTCGATCCTGTGAGAAGAGAAATCGCAAGACTTTCTCTTCATAAATTGGTTACCGATGGTAGAATTCACCCTGCTAGAATTGAAGAGGTTGTAGAAAAAACACGTAAACATATTGATGAAGAAATAATAGAAGTAGGTAAACGTACGATTATTGATTTAGGAATCCACGGTTTACATCCAGAATTGGTGAAAATTGTGGGTAGAATGAAATATCGTTCTTCTTACGGGCAAAACTTGCTACAACACTCTCGCGAAGTGGCGAATATCGCAGCAACAATGGCTGCAGAACTAGGTTTAAATGTTAAATTAGCAAAAAGAGCTGGTTTATTACACGATATAGGGAAAGTTCCAGAGCAAGAATCAGAACTTCCTCACGCACTTTTAGGTATGCAATGGGCAGAGAAATATGGTGAAAACCCAGAAGTTGTAAATGCAATCGGTGCGCACCATGATGAGGTGGAAATGACGTCTCTTCTTTCGCCAATTATTCAGGTTGCAGATGGTATCTCTGGAGCAAGACCAGGTGCTAGAAGACAAGTTTTAGAATCTTACATCCAAAGATTGAAAGATCTAGAAGCTGCAGCACTAAGCTTCGATGGTGTTTTTAGCGCTTATGCCATCCAAGCGGGTAGAGAGCTAAGAGTAATGGTAGAATCTGCTAAAGTTACAGACGAAGTGGCTCATCAACTTTCTTATGATATATCAGAGAAAATTCAGAATGAGTTAACATATCCTGGTCAGGTTAAAATTACCGTAATTAGAGAAACAAGAGCCGTAAATATCGCAAGATAAATATTGCTTACTATAACTAAAAACTCCTTTCAAATTATTGGAAGGAGTTTTTTTTATGCTAGTTTTTCAGAAATAATAATTCTTGATAACGTAATATAATCTAGGTTTAAATTTTCCCAGTTTGGGACAAAGAGAAACACTTTTGGTTGAAGCTTTCCCAGTTTGGGACAAAAAGAAACACTTTTGGTTGAAGCTTTCCCAACTTGGGATGAAGAAAAACATTTTTAGTTGAAGCTTTCCCAGTTTGGGACAAAAAGAAACACTTTTGGTTGAAGCTTTCCCAACTTGGGACGAGGTGAAATACTTTTACATATTACAAAAACGGTTTCATTTCGTCTTCAATTTGTTTTCTCAGATCCATCAGTTTAATGGCGTATTGTTCCATTTGTTTTTCTTGCTCGGTTTCAGGGATAAATTTGGGAACATCTACCGTATTTCCTTCATCATCAACAGCAACAAAAACAATAATGCAATGTGTTTTTTTCTCGAACTCTTTGCGTTTTATATTTCTCGAAAATACATTAATGGCAATATGCATGCTGCTAGAACCTGTGTAGATAACCTCGGCTTCTACTTTTACAATATGCCCGATTTTTATAGGAGAGAAAAACCGAATGCCACCCACGTAAACCGTTACGCAGTAACTAGAACTCCAAGAACTGGCACAAGCATAACCCGCTTGGTCTATCCATTTCATTACGCTTCCGCCGTGTACGTTTCCGCCATAATTTACGTCTCCAGGTTCAGAAATAAACTGAAAAATTGTCTTGTTGTTCATCGTGTATAAAATTTCAATAAAGATATTCAATAATTTTTTAAATGTGGAGATTAATCTTATTTTTGATTTATGAAAAAAGTATTTTATCTAAAGACGTGTAGCACTTGCAAAAGAATAATGACTGAGTTTGATTTGTCTGATTTCGAACAAAGAGAAATTAAGGCTAAAGCAGTAACCGAGGAAGAACTGCAAGAACTCTATGCGCTTACCCAATCTTATGAAGCACTTTTTAGCAAAAAATCTACTCAGATTAAGGAAAGAAATATTGACGTGAAATCTTTGCAAGAAGAAGATTTTAAAACGTTGATTTTAGAAGATTATCGTTTCTTGAAACGCCCTGTTTTTATCATCAACCAAGAGATTTTTATAGGAAGTGATAAGAAGAATGTTGAATTTTTAAGAGAAAGATTAAAATAAAAAAAGCAGTTCAGAAATAGAACTGCTTTTTTTGTATGTTATAAAGGTTTCCTTATACAAATGGTAATTTCACCACTTTCGCAGGAATGTTTTTATTTCTGATTTGGATAAAAATCTCAGAATCTAGTTTAAAGTACGGTTTCGCTACATAAGCAAGACCAACTCCTACTTTTTTCATTGGGCTCATGGTACCAGAAGTTACTTTTCCGATTTCGTTTCCTTCGGCATCTACCACCAAATAATCATGTCTTGGGATGGCTTTTTCCTGCATTTCAAAGCCTACTAATTTTCTAGAAACGCCTTCTTCTTTTTGTTTTAAAAGGAATTCTTTATCTACAAATTCTTTGTCGAATTTAGTAATCCAGCCTAATCCAGCTTCTAAAGGCGAAGTGGTGTCATCAATATCATTTCCGTATAAACAGAAACCTTTTTCCAGTCTTAAAGTGTCTCTGGCTGCCAATCCGCAAGGGATAAGCCCGAATTCTTCTCCTGCAAGAGTTAAATCATCCCAAAGTTTTTCTGCACTTTCGTTTCCGAAATAAATTTCGAAACCGCCACTACCAGTATAACCAGTATTTGAGATAATTACGTTTTCTACACCAGCTACAGCACCAACTGCGAAGTGATAATATGGGATTTCAGAAAGATTGGTATCGGTAAGTTTTTGAAGGGTTTCTACGGCTTTCGGGCCTTGTATGGCAATTAATGAAGTTTCATCTGAAATGTTGCTTAGTTTTGCTCCAAACTTATCATTGAATTTAGAAATGTGGTTCCAATCTTTCTCAATATTAGAAGCATTTACCACTACAAAATATTTCTCGTCGTTCATTTTATAGACAATTAAATCATCTACAATACCGCCGTTTCCGTTTGGTAAACAAGAATATTGTGCTTTTCCGTTTTCTAAATTTTCTACGTTATTGCTGGTTACGTATTGTAATAAATCTTTGGCAGAAGGCCCTTCTACATAAAATTGTCCCATGTGTGAGACATCAAAAATTCCTACTTTTTCGCGTACTGCAAAATGTTCTTCGGTAACTCCAGAGTATTGTACAGGCATTTCGTAACCCGCAAAAGGAACCATTTTAGCTCCAAGAGCAACGTGTTTGTTGTATAACGCAGTTCTTTTGTCCATTTTTTATTTTTTTAACTTGATAAAAGATATTTTTTTTAATTGCTTTACCTCTACCTCTACCTCTACCTTAAAGATGATGTTGATATTCTTTCAGAATAATTTTAAACCATTCAGTAAATAACTCAGGATTTTGTTTCATTTCCTGATCTAAATCTTCCATTGAAATGTATCTCACTTCAGCAACTTCTTCAGTATTTAATTGAAATTCTGAATCATAATTCCCCACGAAAACATGGTCTAGCTCGTGTTCCCAAAGATTTTGACCAACATCTGCTTTGTAAACGAAGTGGAATTTTTCTTCCAACTCACAATTAATTCCTAATTCTTCATTCAGTCTTCTTTTAGCTGCTTCTAAATAGGTTTCATCAATTCTCGGATGAGAACAGCACGCATTCGTCCATTGGTTAGGAGAGTGGTATTTTTGCGAAGCTCTTTTTTGTAAAAGCATTTCGCCTTTAGAATTAAAAAGAAACACAGAAAAGGCACGATGTAAAATACCATTTTCGTGAGCTTGCATTTTTTCCATCAAGCCTAAGATTTCATCTTTATCGTTTACTAAAACTACTTTTTCTTCCATAATTTTACAATTCTCAAATTTAAAGATAATTGTCGAAATACAGAATTCTTTTTTTTAAGGTTTTTAGTAATTGGTAATAAATAATTCATCAGAAATAATCATACTTTCATCTAATTTTATATAACTTTGACGAATGAAAATTTATATTAAAGATTTATTATAAGTTTTTAAACAAATTACAAAAATTTTTAAGTTTTAGATTTATGAAGATTTTAGCAAATGATGGTCTCAATCAATCTGGGATTGATGCTCTTGAACAAAAAGGTTTTGAAGTTATTACTTCTAAAGTACCACAAGATGAATTGGTAAATTACATTAATCAAAATTCCGTTTCGGTAATTTTAGTAAGAAGTGCTACCAAACTAACGAAAGAAATTATTGATAACTGTCCGTCTCTTAAAATCATTGGTAGAGGTGGAGTTGGTATGGATAATATAGAGGTAGAATATGCCCGTTCTAAAGGATTACATGTAATTAATACGCCAGCGGCTTCTTCAGAAAGTGTTGCAGAATTGGTTTTCTCACATTTGTTTACTGGAGCTAGATTTTTACAAGATGCTAACAGAAAAATGCCAGTTTCTGGGAATACAGAATTTGCAAAATTGAAAAAAGCCTACGAAAAAGGAACCGAATTAAGAGGTAAAACAATCGGTATTATTGGGATTGGTAGAATTGGGCAAGAAGTAGCAAGAATAGCTTTTGGTTTAGGAATGAATGTAAAAGCTGCAGATGCTTTCATAGAAAAAGTAGATATTTCTTTAGAATTTCCTAATAATCAATCGGTTTCTATTGAAGTGAAAACAGTTTCTATTGACGAAGTTTTAGAGAATTCAGATTTTATTACGTTACATGTTCCTGCACAAAAAGATGGCGCTTTACTTAATAAAGAAGCTTTTGCAAAAATGAAAGATGGAGTTGCCATTGTAAATTGTGCAAGAGGTGGAGTAGTAGATGAAGATGCTCTTATAGAAGCGCTAGATTCTGGTAAAGTTTCTTTTGCAGGAGTAGATGTTTTTGTAGGAGAACCTACACCTTCAGAAATAATTCTGAGTCACCCTAAAATCTCTCTTACACCACATATTGGTGCTGCTACACAAGAAGCACAAGATAGAATTGGGACAGAATTAGCATCTCAGATTTTTAAAATTTTTAATGTATAAAATTCTAAAAAGTGAAATAAAAAAGCTCCAAATTTTGGAGCTTTTTGTTTATAAAAAATTATTTTTTCAGTAAATCTCTAATTTCTGCTAATAACTCTTCTTGAGTTGGTCCAGCTGGAGCAGCTTCTTCTACTACTTCTGGTTTTTTAAGTGAATTAGCACCTTTTATTAACCAAAATAACACCATTGCAATACACAAGAAATTGATAACCGCAGAAAGGAAATTTCCGTAAGTAACCCCATTCCAAACCAATTTTGAAATATCTTCAGCTCCTGCTGCTTTTAGAGCTGGTGTTAATAAAAGTGGAGTAATTACATCTTCTACTAATGAAGAAACAATTTTTCCAAAAGCACCACCGATGATTACACCGACTGCTAAATCAATTACATTCCCTTTGAATGCAAATTCCTTAAATTCTTTAATAAATCCCATAGTTTAAATTTTAATAATCACAAATTTAACAAATAATTTATTGAAGTTTGTTAAAAAATATTGAAAATTTTAAATAAATTATAGAGATTGATTTATGAAAATTAAAGTATTAAATGTGTAAATTTGTTGATATAATTTAGGTGATGAAAATTCTATCTGCTCCTCAAATCAGAAAATGTGATGCTTTTACCATTGAAAAAGAGCCCATTTCTTCCATTAATCTCATGGAAAGTGCAGCTAAAAAATGTGCAGATTATATCAACAACCATTTTTTAAAAACTCAAAAAATCTATATTTTCTGCGGAAATGGAAATAATGGAGGAGACGGTTTTGCTATCGCAAGAATGCTTTATCAGAAAGGTTTTGATGTGGAAATTTACGTAGATAAATCTAATCTAAATTTTTCTAATGATGCAAAAATTAATTGGGATAGAGTAAAAGAAATTTCTGGAATTGATATTTATGATTTTGAGGGATTTAATAAAGAAATTAAAAGTGATTCTATCAT
>JAYRDY010000133.1:0-6414 GCA_041909215.1 Cloacibacterium sp.
TTAATTACTGCATAATAATATCCTGATGAAAGATTAGTAAAAGTATTGGTGGTAACCCATGTATAACCTCCATTAATACTATATAAATCTCCCGGAGTATTAATGGTAATACTCCCTTTTGTGGTACAAGTTGGCTGTGCAAAGGTAACTTTGGGCTTTGCTAAGTATTTTGAATCTAAATAAATATACTGTACAGGAGATTTACAACCGCTATTATTCTTAATCATTAAATAATAATAACCATCTTTAAGCGGTGTAAAATTAGGATTCGTGCTCCAAGTACTGCCGTAATCTATACTGTAATAATCTGCAGTGGTATTGAATTTAATGCTCCCTATATTACCACAACTTGGTGATACTACATCATAATCTGGTATTGGTAAAGTTGGCTCATTAATTTGCACATATATACTTTGGGAAACACAATCCAGAGCGTTTTTAATTTTCAAATCATAATATCCATAAGTGCTGAGATTGTTGAGAGTATTAGATGTACCCCATGTATAACCCCCATCAAAACTATAATAACTCGCAACGGTATTAATGGTTATGCTTCCTTTGGTGCTACAAGTAGGTTGCACAACGGTATAATCTGTTAAAGGAATTACAGGGTTATTGAGATAAACATAATTTGCATAAGACTTACAACCTAACTTATTTTTGATAAGAATTTGATAAGAACCTGGTGGTAAACTTTTTTTATTGAGTGTTGTCCAAGTAGTACCGCCATCAAAACTATAATAATCACTAAGTGTATTAATGGTAATTGTTCCGTTAACATTACATGTTGGTTGTTCTACAGAAATATACGGATTATCTAGATAAGGCTCATTAAGATAAACATACGATTTATCTGAAAGGCATCCGTTTTCATCTTTTACCTGAATTTGATAAGTCCCTGGTTTTAAATTGTCTTTTTGATTACTCGTGGACCAAGTTGCTCCTCCATCAAAACTAAATTCTTTGCCTGATGTTGTGATAATAATGGAACCATCTATACCACATAAAGGCTGAATAGTTTCATATTTAGGATTAAAATCACTAAAATCATTAAGGTAAATGTATTGATAATCTGATTGGCATCCTAAACTATTTTTGAAGGCGATAGAATAATTCCCAGGACTAAGGTTAGACATTGTATTACTTGTAACCCAAGTAGCTCCTCCATCAAAAGTATATAAATCGGCTTGGTCTTCTATAGTGATAGAACCTTTTGTACTACAGGCTGGCAATACATAAGAATATTGTGGATACCCTAAAGAAATACCATAAATGTAAACATTATTAATATAAGACAAACAGCCATTGGCATCTTTAGTTCTGATTTTATAAACATCAGGGTCTAGATTAGTTAAGGTATTACTCGTACTCCAAGTAGTACCGCCATCAAAACTATAATAAGCAGCATTTGTTGTTATCGTAATACTGCCTTTATCTCCGCAAAACTGAGGATTTTTAGAGGTATAACTAGGGTAACTAGAAGCAGGCAGTACAATATTAACTACCTGAGAATAAGAGATACAGCCATTTACTGTTTTTATTTTTACTTTGTAAGTTCCTGGATATACGTTAGATAATGTATTATTTTTAACCCAAGTTACTCCATCATCAAAACTGTATTCAGAAGCTGGAGAGGTTACTTTAATCTCGCCTGTAGAAGAGTTACAACTGGGTTGTGTTATTTGTATGGTTGGCAATACAGCAGTCTGGGAGGCTTCTATAGCCACACTCCCAGTACTTACACACCCATAAGAATCTGTAATAGTAACACTATAATTACCAATTTTTGTTACGGTAATGCTTTGTGTAGTTTCGCCAGTACTCCAGAGATAAGAACTGCCTGCAGATGCTGTTAATACGGTACTTCCAGAACAAACATTAAGAATCCCCGATATGTAAGCTGTAGGATTTTTAACTTCTAAACTTGCATGAATCACTTTAAAACAACTTGCAGATTTGTTTACTCTAACATAAATAGTAGAAGATGGTACGCTGTAGCTGGTGTCATTTGTAATATTGTTGATATTAGCAACCGCATCATTATAATTTTTAAAATAACTGAAGCTTAAGCCCGTTGTAGATGTTACTATTTTTGCTTCTAAATCTTTTAAATTAAAGGTTTCTGTTCCGTCTGCATTGGTATCACATTTATATATTTTAGCAGTTTGCACATCTATATTACAGTCTGTGGTACAATTCATAAAAGAAATATCCCAACCTGGGTTAGCATCATTATCACTTGCTGAACCAAAATTAGTCCCGCTACAACTGGTCCCAGAAATATCATATTCTACTACGGCACCAACATTATAATTGGCATTGGTAATATTAGGAAAATTAGCCGCAGACAAATCAAAACAAAACTTTTTATTCGTTTTATCATGTGAAACAGGTGTTGTAGTGGTATAAATTATTTTATTGGTAGCATCATAAAGATTCAGTGTAATTTTTTTAACGGTAGCGCTAATACCTCCAGAATTTGGAATGGTATAAGTACCGCAAACACTTATTGGTGTTGTAGGACAAATCTTGTTCAATGGCTCTAACTCTACCGTACCTTGTACATTTTCATTAGAATGTAAAAGACAAATATCATCAATATAAGCATATCCAAAATGGCCCATCAATCCGCATCTAGAACCAATAAATTCTACTGTAAATTCTTCGTTATTAGGAATTGCCGAAATATCTAACATCCCAGATTGCCAATTAGCGGTATAGAGCGTAACATAATCAGAATTACTGCTTGGTACTTTGGTATAGATACAGTTTTTTTCGTCTCCTGTTAAACAAAACTCACTTACTACTTCTCGTTTTTTATTTAAAATTCTAGCTTTGAAAAAAGGTTGATTATCCTTATGACTGGTATCATAAACGGTTTGTAATACTACTTTAAAATTAAATTTCAGAAAATCTTCATTATTCGTTTTAAATCTTTTGCCTTGCACAGAAGCACTCATATTATAAGAGTTTTCATAATTTACTTTGAGTGCATACTGGTCAAACGCTTTAATATCTCCCATATACGGATCGATAAAATTTGCCGGCACTGTAGTCGTCATTACATTAGTATTATTGGGATCATAAATATTAATGTTGAGGTCTGCAAGATTGGTAATTGCTCTACATTCTGTTGGCCCAGATTGGTCTCCCGTAGCGTACAAGAAATTTTTAAGGTAAGTCTTACCAGAAATCGTTTCATACTGCTCAAAACCACCATTGGTACACATTTCTACCATATTTTGGGTTGCAGTTGCTCTGTTGACTCTTTTTTGCTCTTGTGCTATTGCGTTTTGTCTTTTTGCATTTATGGTTTTTATGATATTTTCATCAGTAATAATTTTACCATTAATATCATCATAACGCCTTTGTTCTGTTGTGGATGACTGATTTTGAGAAAATAATATTTTTGAAATAAAAATAAATAGAAGGAAAAAAAATCGGTAAAAGTTTTTCATAAAATTGACTTAATTCACGAGAATGTTAAAAATGGGATTGATTTTTAGGAAATTTTAATTCAAAAATTTCATTTCTACGGTTTGTTGGCATTTGGTTTTTAGTTTTTTAGTCCATAAAAAATAAGATTTTTAAGGAACTTAAAGATAAAAATTTTAAACCTATTTACAAAAAGAGTTACACGTAAATAAAAACAACTGTTAATCAGATATTTACAAGCAAAATACAGAGAATATATCTACTCAACAGAGTTTAAAAATTCATATAAATCTTCTTCTGGAGAAAGGTTTAGTTTTTTTCTTAATCTAGAACGGCTCACATTAATACTAGACGGAAGAACCTGGAAAATCTCTGCCATTTCTTTAGAATTAAGCCCAATTTTGAGGTAAGCGCAAAGTCGCAAATCATAAATAGAAAGGCTTGGGAATCTCTTTTTCATAGCTTTAAAAAATTCTTGATGCAGTTCATCCATTTGTATTTCGAAGGTTTGGTCGTTGGTTTCTAGATGGTTATGTACCAATCTTCTTATTTCACCTATTTTTAGCTTCAAAATATTCGGATTTTGCTCTGCTTCAGCAATTTTCTCACTAATAGATTTTAGAACCCTAATTTTATCATCATCATCTTTGGCTTTAGTCGCCAATTCTATTGTCTTATTTTTAATTTCTTCTTTAAGTTTATTTTGCTCTAATTCTAACTGTTTTTGCTTTTCTAAAAGCATTTCTTGTCTATGCTTTTCGGCTTGTTCTTCCAAAGATTTTTTCTCTTTTTCTAAAAACAATTGCCTTTGTTTTGCCAATCTTTTCAAGTGAATTTTTCTTAACCCTAAAAAACCTAAATACAATAAAACAGCATAAACAAAATAGCTAGAATAAGTTCTGTACCAAGGCGCTTTTATGGTAAAATGTAAATTTTTAACCGAAGAAATTTGGTTTCCTTTTCTGGCTTTCACAAACAAAATATAATCGCCTTCTTTCAGTCCTAAAAACTCAATATCACCTTTACCAGAAAAAGCACTCCAATCTTCTGAAAAACCTTCTAAATAATACTGATATTGCACAGAAGTTTCGTGAGGCTGAAGAAAGCTAAACCTTACATTATTAAACCGGAAAGGCAGCTCAGAACCTTCATGAAAATCCAAAACTTCTTGGTTATTAAATGCCTGTATTTTTCGGAAAAGCAACTCAGAAAAGAAAAGATTTTTTTTGCTAGAATTGAGTTTTTTCTCTAACGCAAAACCATTATTAATGGCATAAAAACCATAATTAGAATCAAGCGAAATTGGTTGATAAAAACCTGTAAATCTATTATTTACCTCAACAAAATTCATTTGATTTTTGAAAACACTAAAATTGTTTTTTCTGCTATCATAAAGATATTCTGCTTTGTTGGTAATAACATGCATTCCCAAATCGTCTTTAAACAAATAAGGAAAATATCCTTTGAAAATTTTAGGGTTAATAATGGTTCTTTTAATGGGATTAAAATGCTCATCAACCTTAAACCGAATGAAACCATAATTAGGAATATTTACCCAAAGTATTTGATGATTCTCCTTCACAATCTGGTTGATGGCACCGAGAATAAACTTCATTTTTTTAACAAATTTCCAAGAGTTATTTTCTTTCTTAAAAATGGAAATCCCGTTGTAATTCCCTGTTAATAAAGTATTTTCATCGTACAACAAAATACTCATCACCCCAGGTTCGTTGTATATTTTTTTGAGTTGATGATTATCAATTTCAAACAAACCAGCATCATGCCCACATAAGATTTTATCACCTACTTTTTGCAATGTCCAAACCTGACCTTCTGCCCCATTAATAATACTAAAAGGATTGATGTCTTTACGATTATCGAGCGCATCCCAAGGTGCAGAATACAAACCTTGGTTGGTGCCCAAGTAAAATGTATTATCTTGTAAAGCAGCCGTATAACCCGTTCCAAAATCGCTATTGGTATTGTAAAAATAAGTGATATTGTTTTTGATATCAGAGTAAGACAAACCATAATCTAACCCCATCCAAATTTTACCATTTTTTTGGTAATGCAAACTCAAAATAGTGTTGTTGGGTAAACCTTTATTTTTATTGATGTGTTGTATAATTTTACCGTTGAAATCTGTAATGTAAAGTCCGTTTAAAATGGTACCAAAAGCCCAATATTTACCATCGAAATCTGTGAAACTAAAGACTTTATTTTTGATGATTTCTGCTGAAATTTCTAAAGACAAAGGTTGTAAGTTACCGTTCTGAAACTGATAAATACCTGAACTTTTTGTAATAATTTTGAGATGATTATTAGCATCAATAAAAACTCCAGAAATCTCTAAATTTTTATTATTAGGATAAGCAAAAAGCAAAACCAACTGATGATTAACGTACTCATAAAGTCCTTTTTTTTCATCGGCTAAAAAAATTCTTCCTTTTACCTGAAAACTTTCTGAAAACCTTACTGGAGCAGGTATTTTAGTGATTTTTTGATGAGAATATTGATATAAATTTTGATGAGAGACAAATATAATTTGATCTTTATAGGCATAAGTACCCCAAAATTCTTCGTTTACACCGCCAATTTTCCTGTTATACGGATAAAGCGACTGATAATTGAATTTTTGATACTTATTTTTCTTCCAAACCCCAAAATCCATATCGGCACCAGTATAAATGGTAGAATCATTCATCAAAAATAAAGAACGAGTATAGCCTTTGTAATCTCTAAAACGATTCCATTTTTTGCCATCAAACTCTAGCAAACCATTCTCGGATGCCATGTAAACCAAACCGTTATGTGCCGACTTAATTTCCCAGATTTTACCGTGATTTCCGTAGTCTTCTGGCAGGTAGTTTTTAATAAAAGGAATCCCTTTTTCTGCAATGTCTTGTGCATGAGAAAAAAGAAAAGAAAGAAATAGAATATATGTTAAGTATCTTTTATACATCTAGCCTTCCAAATATA
>JAYRDY010000134.1:0-6374 GCA_041909215.1 Cloacibacterium sp.
TAACTTTGCATTCATTTTTATAAAAAAGATTATTTCAATAAAAAAACAAACATCCCTTCTAATAGAATAAATATGACTACTAATACAACTTCTTCTTTAGGGCTATCACATCGGGTATTATTTCTAAACACACTTGCTTTTACTATTTGCTTTGCCTCTTGGACAATGAACGGTGTTTTAGTAACCTATCTTACTGACAACGGAATTTATAACTGGAGCGTTGTAGAAACAGGTTGGTTACTCGGGATTCCGATTTTATCGGGTTCTATAATGCGATTGCCTTTAGGGTTGCTTACCGATAAATTTGGCGGACAAAAAGTATTTACTTTTTTACTTATCCTTTGTAGTATTCCTTATTTTTTATTGTATTATGTAGATTCTTATTGGTTGTATTTTGTATTGAGTGCATTATTTGGAATGGTGGGGACAAGTTTTGCGGTTGGTATTGCATTTACATCGGTTTGGTATCCTAAAAATTGGCAAGGAAGAGCGTTAGGTATATTCGGAATGGGTAACGCAGGGGCTGCCATCACTACTTTACTAGCTCCAAGTTTGCTCAATTATCTTTCAGAAAACGACCACGAAAACGGCTGGAGAATGTTGCCTATATTTTATGGAATCGCATTGCTTATCATAGGTTTTATATTCATGTTTTTTGTGAAAAATAAAAAACCAGAAGCACAAGGCAAAAAGATTGGTGGCTTATTAACACCATTAAAAAACATACGAGTGTGGCGTTTTGGATTGTATTATTTTTTAGTATTTGGCCTGTTTGTGGCTTTTTCGCAATGGCTTTTACCATACTATGTGAATGTATATAAAACTTCTTTGGTTTTGGGTGGGATGCTGGCTTCAGCATTTAGTTTACCAAGCGGCGTAATACGAGCATTGGGAGGATTTTTATCTGATAAATTTGGAGCGAGAAAAGTAATGTATTGGGTTTTGTATTCTTCCTTAATTATCAGTGGATTATTAATGCTACCCAAAATGGAAATTCTAACACCTGGTAAAGGGATTATTGCCAAGAAAAAAGGTACAATAACCGCCATTTCTAATGAAAAAATAACATTGAATAACGAAGAAATCGCTGTCATTACAAAGCCCCAAATTCCTGAAAAAGTATCTGTTTTACCCAAATCATTTTCTTGGCAAGAAGTGGTGGTGAAACAAAACCAAACAGTAAAAAAGAAAGAACTTTTAGCAAAAGGAAACACGCTTATCAAATTTGAAGCTCACATTACCGTTTTTTCAATTTTAGTGATATTCATTGGAATAATGTGGGGAATTGGCAAAGCAGCGGTTTACAAACATATACCTGAATATTTCCCGAATGAAGTAGGAGTTGTAGGCGGAATGGTAGGGTTAATTGGCGGACTTGGCGGATTTATAGGGCCTATTTTGTTTGGTTATTTATTAGATTTTTCAGGCTTATGGACCAGTTCGTGGATTTTTGTATTCATCGTTTCCGCCGTTGCATTATTTTGGATGAGCAACGTCATCAAAAAAATGACGCACAATGAAGCTCCGCACACTAAACACAGAATAGATCATTAATTAAAATAAAGAATATATAGATATGAAAAATTCGGATTGGCTTACTAACTATGATGCCACTAACGAAACGTTTTGGCAAAACGAAGGCAAAAAAATTGCTTGGAAAACACTTACTATAACTACAATTGCACTTACAATGTCTTTTGCAACATGGTTTTTGTTCAGTGTAGTAGTAATAAAATTACCAAAAATTGGATTCCAATTTTCTGACAATCAATTATTTTGGTTAGCAGCAATGCCTGGTTTAGCAGGCGGTTTATTACGGATTCTTAATACTTTTCTTATTCCAATGTTTGGAACAAAAAAAGTGATTACCGTAACCACATTTATAAAAATCATCCCTTTATTCATGCTTGGTTTTGCAATAATGGATCCTAGCTCAAGCTTTGGTTACTTTATGTTCATTGCCTTTTTACTAGGAATTGGAGGTGGCGATTTCTCTTCTTATATGCCTTCAACTTCACTGTTTTTCCCAAAAAAAGAATTGGGAACAGCTTTAGGAGTACAAGCAGGTATAGGAAATTTTGGAGTTAGTTTGGTACAATTACTTTCTCCACTAATTATAGGTTTATCCATTTTCTCATTTATGGGAGGTGGAGAAATAGTTGCCGAAACAGGAAAAACCATATATTTAGAAAACATCGCTTTCATTTACATTATTCCTTTATTTTTAGTAGGAATTTGGGCATGGTTATCCTTAAAAAGCATTCCTGTAGTTGCATCTTTCAAAGAGCAAATGGATATTTTTGGGGATAAGCATACTTGGTATTGTACAGTAACCTATTTTATGACTTTTGGAACATTTGCAGGGATGGCAGCTGCTTTCCCGATGATGATAAAAAGTTTGTATGTCCCGTTGGATAGTGATTTAGATCCATTAATATTTGCATTTTATGGACCACTTATCGGTTCTGCAACACGAGTTATTTTTGGGAAAATTGCCGACAAAACTGGCGGTGCTATACTTACTCATATAACAGGGATTGCACTTATTATTTTATTTTCAGTTTTGATATTTGGAGGATTTTTAACCCCTAAAACAATGGATCAGTTTCCATATTTTGTAGGAATTGTAATGCTTATTTTCTTTTTTACAGGAATTGGAAACGCTGCTACTTTCAAACAATTTCCGATGATTTTTTCAGATTCACCAAGAAAAGCAGCAGGTGTTATTGGTTGGACTGCCGCCATTGCTGCGTTCGGACCTTTTGTATTTAATGTTTTAATTTCCACTTCAAAATCCATTTCAGGAGATGCACGATTATTTTTTGGATTAATGCTTTTTATTTGCCTGTTTGCTACGTTCATTAACTGGAATTTTTACACTAAAAAAGGCTGCGAAAGACCAAGCTAAAATTATTATTCATTTATAATTATGACAAAGAAAACAATAATAGTATGCACTTTACTATTTGGTGCTACACAAGCAAATGCACAAGTTGATAGCCTAAAAATAGGATTAGATTTCAGAACTCGAGCAGAGCTGGATAATGGACAGAAAACATTAATAGCGGAAGGAAAATATGCCGAAACCACCGTACTTTCTAGAGCAAGAATGAATATGGATTATTATTATCAAAATCTACAACTTTATTTTTCTATTCAAGATGCTAGAACCTGGGGCGAGAACGCTTCTACAGCTTCTAAAAATCAAAATTTTGTATTGAATGAAGCTTGGGCTAAATATCAATTTACGCCAAAAGTTGCCTTTAAAATTGGACGCCAAATGCTTTCTTATGATGATGAACGATTGATTGGCGGGTTGGATTGGGCAATGCAAGGCAGAAGTTTTGATGCTGCTAAAGGAATTTTCAATTTCAATAAAAATTCTAAATTAGAAGCAGTGCTTACTTACAACAATGATGATAACGATGCCAATGATAGTGCTGAAAACGAAATCTACGATATTGTAGATGGTGGTGAAAAAGCAAAATCTTTGCAAATACTTCATTATCAATTTCAAAATGCCAAAAAATTTCAGTTTTCGAGTATTTTGCTAAATTCTGTTGTACAAAACACCCCCACAGGAACGTATTATGATATGCTTACGATGGGCGTTAATGCTAAAAAATATTTCGAGAATTTCGGGATTTTTGGTTCAGCCTATTATCAAACCGGAAAAAACACCAATGCACAAAGCAAGTCTGCATATCAATTTTCCATCAATGCAGATTTTATCATTAGTAAAAAATTCAATGCAGTTTTAGGAACTGAATGGCTTTCTGGTGGAGATTATGACACTCAAAGTACAGATAATAAATCTTTTAGTCCGTTTTATGGCACCAATCATAAATTTAACGGATACATGGATTATTTCTTTGTAGGAAATCACTTCAACTCATATGGTTTAAATGATTATTACCTGAAAACAACTACAAAATTCAATCCCAAATCTTCGCTTATAGTGAACCTTCACGCATTTACCACCAACGGAAAATTGGCAAATGACCAATCATCTTATTTAGGAACTGAAACCGATATGGTTTTTGCGTATAAATTTAGCAAAATGTTTGTGATGAACGCAGGGCATTCGTTTATGTTTGCAGGCACCTCAATGGAAGCATTGAAGGCAGTAAACACACCGAAAAACACACAGTCTTGGAGTTGGATTCAGTTCAATTTTGTACCTTCGTTTCGTTTAAAATAATAGGAAATGATTCTTGTCAATATGCAATTAAATCATGTATATATCTCGCTGTTAAACAGGATAAGATAGATGTCACTAAAATTTCTGAGTTTATTAATTCTCCAGTTTCGTTTACATCCATAATCTTACAAAAACTAGCAAAAAGTAACATCATCTCTTCTGCAAAAGGATTACTATGACATAACCAAATAAAATTTGCAAAACTTTGTAGGGTTTTCTTAGGCATATAAAACCTCTGAATAATAAAGATAAAAGGAAGGAATTTTCACCTTCCTTTTTTTATTATTTATTGGTGGCAAAAGTTATTCCTAACAGGTTGTTCCCCAACAGAGCCTGCTTCCGCTTCGTTTTGCCGTTGTTAAATTACGAAATTAAGCTACATTTTTTACTTCATATAGTCTATTCTGTCTTACACAAGCACAAATTCTATGCACTATTTTATTTCGCACATTATTTAAAACCAGCATTTTATTTTTCCCTTCCTGCACCTTTCTGTTGAAATATGCTCTCATTTCAGAATGATGAGTAATGCTTGACAACGCACACATATGCAGTTGTTTTTTGAGTTTCTTGTTTGCCATAAAATGAACTTTAGGCTTTGCTCTTACACTTTTACCAGAAGTATATTCAAAAGGAACTACGCCACAGTAACAAGCTAATTCTCTAGGTGTATTAAACAATGTAAATTCATTTGTAAAACAAATAAGAAGTAATGCTGTAATATTTCCTACTCCAGGAACAGAAGTAATCTGGGTATATATTTTTTCTAGGTTTGAATCTTCGGAAATATATACTTCCAGTTGTTTTTCAATTTTCTTAATATCTGCATCCAGAGCTTTTACGGTTGCTTTTTGATAGCTATTATTTGTTTTGGAAATCTCCAAATCAAAAATTTTCATTTCTTTTACATTTCTCAAAAGAGAAGCTTTGAAAACTACCATCTTTTCTCTTAATGCTAATAATGCTCTTATTTTTTCCAAGGACTTTTTAGGAGCTTTATAAAGTAGAGCTTTCTCTTGGTTTTTCTCTGCATATCTAGCAATCCTTTCTGCATCAATTTTATCATTTTTACCTCTTTGTACACCTATACTACGTAAGATTCTAAATGACATTTCTATCCACAAATTAAAATTACTGGCAATTAATACTTTAGATAAAATTTTTCCATACATTCCTGTATGTTCCATGCAAATTAAAGTTTCTTCTAAACTTACTTTTTTAGATTTCAACCATTTTTGAAAAGATTTCACTCCTTTTAAATCGTTAACAAACTGTTGATGAATTGCTGCTCCAAATGGGGAAAAAAACAGAACAGCATCAAAATACTCTTTGGAAATATCAATTCCCAAAAAATGTTTAAATTTGTTCATAACAATAATTTTTAGGACAACCAATACTGAAATCATATCAAAACCTTGATAATAGGCCTAAAAACCTTAATTACTATTCTGATGCTTTTCAGTAAAACCAACAAAGTCCTAATCGGGGGATAAGTCATTAACTTTGATAGCGCGAAGGTGTACTTTGTTGGTTAGGTTGTTTTCAATAAAATTAATCATTTTATTATTTTACAAATCTAAAGGATCGCGCGGATTTTTAATCCTTGCCCCCTTAAAAACTTAAACGTTCAGTTTTTAAAAACATCGTCAAGGTTCCAAAACCACCGCTGTCCGCAGCAAGTAACATAATGAACATTATACGCACTGCCTAGCTACAGAGAGCTGTCTCCACCCAACCAAAACCAAACCAAACCTTTGGGTTCCGCCATCATCCCTGCATAGTCCCTATAATGTGGCATTATGTTAAATGCCTTCCTAGCAACAGGCAAAGCCTTTATGCGCTACACCTTCCAACCGCTCGCTTGGTTATAATTTAGTAGAGCAGTCCCACAATGAACACCTTCAAATCCCCGATAGCGCGGATTTTTAATCCGTGACTACAAAACAGAATCCTGCCATTCTGAACGAAGCGTAATGAAGAATCTCTTCAAAAGGCAAAATATTTCAACTTCACAACTTTACAAATTCACGACTTTACAACTCTGTGACTTTCCACAAATCATATCATTTACTTTAATGTTTATAAACGAATAAATAAGAACTCAAATACTGAACTAATTACAATTATTAGATGATAAGAATTTTGCAATCATTCTTTGTCTATTTTGTGTGTT
>JAYRDY010000135.1:0-6311 GCA_041909215.1 Cloacibacterium sp.
CTTTCTATTCGCCATGTCATAAATGTAAGATAATCTTCTAATATTTTAATATATATTTCTTTATAAATAGGATACTCTTCTGTAAGACGTTTAAAATTATTAAAAGAAATTGCTAATAAATGAACATCTTCTAATACAACAATTTCTTCTGTAGAAGGAACCTGATTAACAAAGCTTGCAACAGAGGTACAAAAATTGTTTTCGATAGCTATCCCATTAATAAATTCTTTTTGTTCTTCGTCTGTAAAACAAGTTTTAAGAATACCTTTTTCAATAAAATATATAAACTTACATATTTCTCCTTTTTTTAATACAACATCTTTAGTCTTATAGTATTTTACTTCGAAGACTTCTCTTAAAAATAATATTTCTTTATCATTTAATGTTCTTCTTTTTGTAAAATATTTTAATAATGATGAATTTTCAATCCTCATTTTAGGTATTCGTTTTTGGCTTTCTATAATTTTTAGATGTAACTTTCAATCGGTTCACAAGTACAAACTAAATTTCTATCACCAAAAGCTTCATCTACTCTAGAAACCGTTGCAAAAAACTTGTGCGTTCTCACCCAATCTAGAGGATAAGCTGCTTTTTCTCTGCTATAAGGTTTATCCCAAGCATCAGAAATAACTACCTGCTCTGTGTGAGGAGCATTTTTAAGAACATTGTTTTTAGCATCTGCTTTGCCTTCTATTACTTCTTCAATTTCAGATTTTATAGCAATTAAAGCTTCTGCAAAACGATCTAACTCTTCTTTAGATTCAGATTCTGTAGGTTCTATCATTAATGTCCCTGCAACTGGGAAACTTACTGTTGGAGCATGGAAACCATAATCCATCAAACGTTTAGCAACATCAGTAACTTCAATTCCGTATTGTTTAAATTGTCTGAAATCTACAATACATTCATGTGCTACTCTACCATTTTGGTTGGCATATAAAATAGGGAAATGCTCTGCTAAAACTTCTTTCAGATAGTTGGCGTTAAGAATTGCATATTCAGTTGAGTTTTTAAGCCCCGCCGCGCCTAACATTTTAATATAAGCATAAGAAATATTAAGTACCAAAGCAGAACCATAAGGCGCAGAAGAAACTGCATCTATACCATTGCTTCCGCCAGTAGGAATATTTGGATTTTTGGGTAAAAACGGAACTAAATGCTCTGCAACGCAAATTGGGCCAACTCCTGGTCCACCTCCACCATGAGGAATTGCGAAGGTTTTATGAAGATTAAGGTGACAAACATCTGCCCCAATATTTCCTGGCGATGTAAAACCAACTTGCGCGTTCATATTCGCACCATCCATATAAACTTGTCCACCGTTTTGGTGAATAAGATCGGTAATTTCCTTCACATTAGCATCGAAAAATCCGTAAGTAGAAGGATATGTAACCATAAAAGCTGCTAAATTATCTTTATGTTCGGCCACTTTAGCTTTTAAATCCTCGAAATCTATTTCTCCGTTTTCTAGATTTTTTACCACAACTACTTTAAGACCAGCAATCACCGCAGAAGCAGGATTGGTACCGTGTGCAGATTGAGGAATTAAACAAATATTTCTGTGTGCTTGTCCGATAGATTTTTGATAAGCTCTAATAACCATTAACCCAGAATATTCTCCTTGAGCTCCAGAATTTGGCTGAAGAGATGTAGCTGCAAAACCTGTAATTTCTGCTAAATCTTTTTCTAAAGTTTTGATTAGTCTTTGATAGCCATCAGCCTGATTGGCAGGTACAAAAGGATGAATTGCACCCCAATTCTCCCAAGAAAGCGGAATCATTTCTGTTGCTGCATTCAGTTTCATGGTACAAGAACCTAAAGAAATCATAGAATGCGTAAGGCTCAAATCTTTTCTTTCGAGACGCTTAATGTAGCGCATTAATTCTGTTTCTGTATGATATTTATTAAAGACTTCTTCTTTTAAAATTTCATCTTTTCTAAGCAAATCACTAGGGATGGTACAAACTTCTTTCAGTTCTAATTTGAAGCCTTGTTTTTGCTTGAAAACCGCGAAAGCATTTACTACCTTATCTATTTTTTCAAGGGTTGTAGTTTCATTAATCGAAATACTTACAAAACCATTGGTGAAATAATTAAGATTAATTTTTTGGTCTTGCATTAATCTTTTCAGATTGAATTTTTCATCTTCATTGATTGCAATTTTAACCGTATCAAAAATTGGATCTTTTACCACATCATACCCTAAAATTTGCAAAGCATCTCTTAAAGCATTGGCTTTATAATGAATTTGGTTAGCAATAAACTCTAAACCTTCTTTACCATGATAAACAGCATACATAGAAGCCATTACAGACAATAAAACTTGTGCTGTACAAATGTTAGAAGTCGCTTTTTCACGTTTAATATGTTGCTCTCTGGTTTGCAACGCCATTCTTAATGCGCGTTTCCCATAAGCATCTTGGGTAATCCCAATAATTCTACCCGGAATATCACGTTTATAATCTTCTTTACATGCAAAAAATGCAGCGTGTGGACCACCATAACCCAAAGGAATTCCGAATCTTTGCGTAGTACCCACTGCACAATCTGCACCCATTTCTGCAGGAGATTTTAATTTAACCAAAGCCAAAGGATCACAAGCTACAACTACTTGGATACTTTGTGTCTTCATTTTTTTTATGAAATCTGTATAATCAATAACAATTCCGTTTTTACCCGGATATTGCAATAAAGCACCAAAAAACTCATCCGTTAAAGAAAAAGTATCGTGGTTTTCTTCTATAATTTCAATTCCTAAGCCTTCCGCTTTGGTTCTAAGAACTGCAACCGTTTGTGGCAACACCAAATCGGACACAAAAAATTTATTGGCTTCTGCTTTTTTCTGTTCTTTCGTTCTGTTGCTAAAGAACATACTCATGGCTTCTGCTGCAGCTGTACCTTCGTCTAAAAGAGAGGCATTTGCCAAAGCGAAACCAGTAAGATTGGTAATTAAAGTTTGATAATTAAGCAAAGCTTCTAATCTGCCTTGCGCAATTTCTGCCTGATAAGGCGTATAAGCCGTGTACCAACTAGGATTTTCTAAAATATTTCTTTGGATTACACTTGGCAAAATCGTGTTATGATATCCATAACCAATATATGTGTCATAATCTAGATTTTTAGACGCTAACTCTTTAGAATGTTGCAACATTTCATACTCAGAAAGAGGTGCAGAAATATCTAAATCTTTTTTTAATCGGATTGCATCTGGAATGGTTTGAGAAATCAGTTCTTCTATAGAAGAAACGCCAATTTTAGAGAGCATTGCGTTTCTGTCTGCGTCATTTAGATTGATATGACGGTTCACAAATTGCTGTGTATTCATAGCTTTAATTAAGTGTTGATTTTTTACTTTTATTAGGTTCGTAAAAATACAAAAACTTTGCGTAATGATAAAATGAAGCCAATGGATTTTTAAAAGCTAAAAATATAATGTTTGCAACAAATTAGATAGAAACAGATGATATTTTTTAACAATATTATCTATTCTCTGAAAAGAATACAGCAATAAGAAAAAATATAATAATAAGTATAATAACCAACCATTTTTTATAAAATTCTCTATTTTTTATGATTGGGAAATCACTCGTTCCTGAAAACAATTCTTCTTTATGTTCTGATGATGTGTTCTGATTTTCAGAAAGCTCAGTAATAGTAATGCCTTGCACTACAGTTTTATTAAGGTAAGTATTAGTAGCGTGCACAATGACGTGAAATTTCCCTTCTTTATCGAATTCAGTAATTTTGAATTTCCTTTCGCCTTGTGGTTTTTCTAACCCGAAAGGCAATATTTTCACCAAATCTGCATCATAAGTCAGCCAATGTATGGTTATTTCTTCGCCTTTTTTAGCTCTTATTTTATTAGAATGAAAACTTTTGATTTTAGGCGGTAAAGTAGATTTCTGACTGCGCTGAAAGCTACCAAATCTTTGGTCATAAACTTTTCTGGCTTCTGCATCTATTAAAGTATCATAAGCTTCTTGAATTTCTCTGAAGCGTTCTGCAAAAAAATCATCATTTTGGTTTTTATCTGGATGATATTTTAACGAAAGTTTACGGTACGCTTTTTTAATGTCTTCATTAGAAGCATTGGATTTTACGCCGAGAAAATAATAATAGTCTTTCAATTTTTGATGATTGATTAAAGCAAAATTAGAAAAAAGATAGCTTTTTCACAAAAAAAGGAAACCTTTTAGTTCCCTTCTGTATAAATTTTGAATTGATTGAGAATGCTTTGCCAACCTTGTTCTTGCATTTCCAGAGGATTTATTTGTTCTGGTTCGAAACGCTCGAAAATCTCAGTGGTATTTTCGTCTATTTTATTGAAGAATACTTCTACTTTTCTGCCGTCTTCTATAAAATATTCGATTTTCTGAAGCGGAATAATTTCGGTGTAAGTGCCGTGGAAAACAAAGCTTACAGACTTATCTCTCGCCGCCATGGTGTAGAAAAATTCGCCACCAATTTCTAAGTTATTTTCTGCTTTTGGGCAGTGCCAAGTTTCGTGCGCGAAATTCCAACGCGTGATGTGTTCTGCTTCGGTAAAAAACACCCAAACCTTTTCTAAAGGTGCATTAATAGTTGTGTTTACAATAAGTGGTTCCATTATATTTTAATTAAAAAAAGCGCACTGAAAAGTGCGCTCACACCAAAAATTAAATTTTATTTTATCGCTTCTAGAGCGGCTGCATAATTTGGTTCTTGTGCAATTTCCGGAACTTGCTCTGTATATTTTACCGTACCGTTTTCATCTAAAACCACAACTGCTCTACTCAATAAGCCTTTGAGTGGAGAATCTGTAATCGTTAAACCATAAGTTTCGCCAAAATTACTTCTGTAATCTGATAAATTGATGACGTTTTTAAGCCCTTCCGAAGCGCAAAATCTGCCCAATGCAAATGGCAAATCTTTAGAAATATTAATAACTACTGTATTTTCTAAAGCGCTTGCATCTTGGTTAAAATGTCTTGCAGAAGCAGCACAAACTCCCGTATCAATGCTTGGAAAAATATTAAGCACTACTTTTTTACCCTTATAATCAGACAGCGATTTTTCTGATAAATCTTCTGCCACCAATGTAAAATCTTTTGCTTCTGTACCAACCTCTGGTAAAGTACCTAACGTATGAATTTCGTTTCCTTGTAATGTAATACTTGCCATATTTTATTTTTTAAATGTTTGTGTCAAAGATATCAATTTTAACTATTAAACATTAATGTAATTATAAATAGATGTATTTCATAATGTCTATAAAAATCACTAAATTTGCTAACTTCTTAATTTTAAACAATTAAAAACTCTAAAATATAATGTCTAACAATTCAACAATCATCTATACATACACAGATGAAGCGCCAATGTTGGCAACCCATTCTTTATTACCCGTCATTCAAAAATACGCTTCTACTGCCGGAATTAATGTAGAATCGAGAGATATTTCTTTGGCAGGTAGAATTTTAGCGAATTTCCCTGAATTTTTAAAAGAAGAACAAAAAATTGCAGACGCACTTGCAGAATTAGGAGAATTAGCAACTAAACCAGAAGCTAACATCATTAAATTACCGAATATTTCTGCATCAGTTCCTCAATTAGAAGAAGCAATTGCAGAGTTACAAAAACATGGTTATGCAGTTCCTAACTATCCTGCTGAACCAAAAACTGACGAAGAAATCGCCATTAATAAAAAATATGCAAAAGTTTTAGGAAGCGCTGTAAATCCTGTTCTTAGAGAAGGAAACAGCGACAGAAGAGCACCTAAAGCGGTAAAAAACTATGCAAAAGCTAACCCACACAGAATGGGCGCTTGGACTACAGATTCTAAAACTTCTGTTGCCCACATGAATAATGGAGATTTCTACGGTACTGAAAACTCAACCACTGTAGAAAATGAATGCAAATACAGAATTGTATTCTACGGAAATGATGGCTCAACCAAAGTTTTAAAAGATTTTGCTCCTTTAAAAGCAGGTGAAGTTATCGATTCTTCTGTGATGAATCTTGCTGCATTAAAATCTTTTACAAAAGAAGCCATCAACGAAGCAAAAGAAAAAAATGTATTGCTTTCTGCTCACTTGAAAGCTACGATGATGAAGGTTTCTGACCCAATTATCTTCGGAGCGGTTGTTGAAACTTATTTTGCCGATGTTTTTGAGAAATATGCAGCAACTTTCAAAGAATTAGACATCAATCCTAACTTTGGTTTAGCTACCCTTTTCGAAAAAATTGCTGGTCATGCTCAAGAAGTTGAAATAAAAGCAGATATTGAAAAAACCATTGAAAACGGACCAAGAATCGCGATGGTAAATTCTGAT
>JAYRDY010000136.1:0-6232 GCA_041909215.1 Cloacibacterium sp.
TCTCATAGGCTTGCATTTTAACATCGCCATTTGCTTTAATGGAAATCAGTTTAAGTTCTTTTTCTTTTAAACTAATATAACGGTGTACAAATTGTCTCAGTAAAACAAAAAAAGGCAATGCAATAAGTAATGCAAAGGCATAGGGAATTAAATGATAATCAAAGTCTAGCATCTAAAATTTAATTTTAGGGTGCAAATGTATAAAAATTTTATCTTTTTTTTAAAATATATGTTAAAAGTTGTTTTTTATTATGCTTTATAAAAGCGTATTGTTCTTCTTTTGCACCAAACCTTCTATAAAATTCTGCTATTTCGGATAAATTACTTCCATGGAAGTTAAATTGTTTTTCTTCAATATTATTTTGAAAAATTTTATCCAAAATAATTGATGTAGAATTATGTTTCAAATATTTTTTATCATTAATAAAATTTATTAAAAACTGTTCATTATGTGTTTCTAAAAGATAAGCTTGACTAGATAAAGTATTATTATACAATAAATTATATATTTTCAAGAGCTTTGCTTGTCTTAAAACTTTCATGTTATTAAAAGCTTTCTCAATACTTTTTTTATCTGTAAAACCAATAATATTTTCATGAAAAAAAACTTTAGATTCCTCAATATCAGTTGCTTCTTCGAAATGTATTTTATCTTTAAAAGACTCTAAAACCCTCACATTTCTTCTTCTGTGTACGGAGTATTTTTTTCTTACGTTTTCGTAAGTATCTTTTTCGAGTATAAAGTTTTTTCTTGTTTCTGTGGGTAAAGAAAATGTGTTTTGAGCATTAAAAGCATAATACAAAACAGAATAATTCTGATTGAGAAAAAGATAAAATTGGTTATTTATTTCAGGATGATCTATTTCCGAAAAAACACCCAATTGCTGCGTTTGCATGGGCATTAAAACAAAGGTAAACCCCAATTTTTTAACCATTGGCACTGGCATTACAGCCTTGTAATCGCCATAAACCAATACTTGCCAATTTGTATTTATGATTAAATCTAAATACTGTTTTTCAGCAAAAAATAGAAACTGCTCAGAATTTTCTAAACATTTGTGATATTTCTCCCAATCAACCTCATTGTATTTCAATTTTTTAATCATAATAAACCTTCATCTTGAAAACTGAAAAATGCATTCTCACCAATAATGAGATGATCGGTTAGCTTAATATCAAGAATTTCGCCTGCATTTTTTATATTTCTTGTTATTTTAAGGTCTGCATCACTCGGTTTTAGATTTCCTGTAGGATGGTTGTGCGCAACAATAATAGAAGTTGCAAAATGCTCTAAAGCTATTTTGAAAAGCACTCTTACATCTACAATAGTACCCGTAATTCCGCCTTTTGAAATCTGAGATTTATAAATGATTTGATTTTTCTGATTCAAAAAAATCACCCAAAATTCTTCTGTTCTTAAATCTGAAAGATGAGGAAAAAAAACAGCAAAAGCTTCGGCAGAGCTTTTAATAGAAATTTTTTCAGGAATTTCTTGTGACGCTTTTCTTCTGCCAATTTCTAAAGCTGCCGCTACGGAAATGGCTTTTGCCTCACCTATTCCTTTAAATTTCATTAAATCTTTTATGGAAAGCAAACTTAGTTTCTGCCAGTTATTATCAACACTTTTCAAAATTCTTCTCGATAAATCTACTGCAGATTCTTGCGTGTTACCACTTCCTAAAATAATCGCCAATAATTCTGAATCTGAAAGTGCAGATTTACCTTTCAAAAGAAATTTTTCTCTTGGTCTATCGTCTTCAGAAAGAAATTTGATTGACACTTTTTTAATTTTAAATTATAGATTTTAAATTTTAAAAACCTTATTATTACTCATTACCTATAAAATAAGTCCGTCTTTCATCACCAATTTTCTATCGGTTCTTTCTGCAAGATCTTTATTGTGCGTAACAATCACAAAAGTCTGGTTATATTTATCTCTCAAATCAAAAAATAATTGATGAAGTGCGTCTGCATTTTTAGAGTCCAAATTCCCTGTAGGCTCGTCTGCGAAAATAATTTTCGGAGAATTGATTAAAGCTCTTGCTACGGCAACTCTTTGAGCTTCCCCACCAGAAAGTTCTTTCGGTCTGTGATCTACTCTGTGGGCAATGTGCAATTCTTCTAAAAGTTGAAAAGCTTTGTCCATAGATTCTTTTTCGTTTTTACCCGAAATTCTTGTGGGCAACAAAACATTTTCTAAAGCCGTAAATTCTGGCAATAATTGATGGTGCTGAAATACAAAACCAATATTTTGATTTCTAAATTTAGAAATTTCTCGGTCGCTCATCTTAAGAAAAGATTGTTCTCCTATAGTTAATTGGGTGTTATTTTTTTCAATATTAGAAGGCAAATCCAAAGTTCCTAAAATCTGTAAAAGGGTAGATTTTCCTGCGCCAGATTCCCCAACAATAGAGACAATTTCGCCTGTTTTTATTTCTAAGTCTACTCCTTTTAGAACTTCTAAATCACCGTAAGATTTGTGAATGTTTTTCGCTTTAATCATAGTTCAAAAATAGTGAATTGATTTTAAATTTTGGATTTTAGATTTTAGATTTTTTCAAATTTGTTGGAAGATGGAAGTTAGATGTCCGAAGTTAGAGGTACAAAGTTGGATATTTTATCACAAAATGTTAAATTTTATAGAAAGTTGTTACCTGAAATCAAGTTAAAATTTGTTTGATGATTGCTAGTTCCTGATGGAAACATATTTTTCTATAAAAAACGAAGTGTTTCGCGTAAGTGATTGAAGCGGAAACCCCGCAATGAATGCGCGAGCGAAGCGAGCGGCAATGAATGAGGAGTTGTAGCGAAAAGCACGGTCTTGTTATAAAAGGCTTTGACTCTTTGCTTTGGCTTTATAACAAGATACGCCCAAAATAAAAAACCTTCCAAAAAAAAATTGGAAGGTTTTAAATTATATTGAATTGTAAAATTTACAGCAACATTGTTAATGGACTTTCTAAGTATGTTCTTAAAGTTTGTAAGAATTGTGCGCCAGTTGCGCCATCTACTACTCTATGGTCGCAAGCTAAAGACAATTTCATGGTGTTACCTACTACAATTTGTCCGTTTTTAACCACTGGTTTATCAATAATTGCACCTACAGAAAGAATGCAAGAATTTGGTTGGTTGATGATGGATGTAAATGTCTCAATACCAAACATACCAAGGTTAGAAATAGAGAAAGTAGAACCTTCCATTTCATTGGCTTTAAGACCTTTAGATTTAGCTCTTGAAGCCATATCTTTTACAGATGCAGAAATTTGGTTATAAGTCATATAATCTGCATTTTTAAGAACAGGAACTACCAAACCATCAGGAATTGCTACAGCAACACCTACATTAATATTCCCGTGGTGAATGATTTTATCACCAGCCCAAGAAGAATTTACCTGAGGATGTTTTCTTAATGCCAAAGCAGTAGCTTTAATCACCATATCATTGAAAGAAACTTTGGTATCTGGCAAACTATTAAGCTCTTTTCTCGCTTCAATCGCTTTATCCATATTAATTTCTACCATTAAATAATAGTGAGGTGCAGTAAATTTACTTTCAGAAAGTCTTTTTGCAATTACGTTTCTTACTTGTGAATTTACAGTTTCTGTGGTTTCGCCCGCTACAAAATTCATAGCAACTTGAGCTGGTGCAGAAACTGCACTTACAGAAGGAGCAGCAACTTGTTGAACAGGAGTTGCACTTGGTTGATAATTTTCGATATCTTTTTTGATGATTCTTCCGTTATCTCCACTTCCTTTAATTGTAGAAATATCAATTCCTTTTTCAGAAGCAATTTTTTTAGCTAAAGGAGAGATATTAATTCTTCCGCCAGTTGCAGTTGTTGTAACCACAGGAGCTGAAACACTAGTAGAAGTTTGAGTTTTTGGAGCTTCAGTTGCAACAGGAGCTGCCACTTTACCACCACCAGCAACTACAGCAGAAACATCTGTTCCCGCAGGTCCTATAATGGCTAAAACATCATCAACTTTGGTAGAACTACCTTCTGCAACGCCAGAATATAAAAGAGTACCGTTAAATTCTGATTCAAAATCCTGAACGGCTTTATCGGTTTCAATTTCTGCAAGAATATCTCCTTCTTTTACGGTATCGCCTACATTTTTATGCCATTTTGCAACTTTCCCTTCTGTCATTGTATCAGAAAGTCTAGGCATAGTAATCACTTGAACACCTGCAGGAATTTCTGCAACCGCAACGGGAGTTTCAGCTACTTCTTGTTTTGGAGCAGGAGTTTCAGCGGGAGCAGAGGCACCACCTAAAAGTGAAGAAATATCTTCGCCTGCATTCCCTACAATTGCTAAAACACTATCAACAGGAGCATTATTACCTTCTTCTACACCAATGTAAAGAAGTGTTCCGTTGATTTCAGACTCAAAATCCTGAACCGCTTTATCGGTTTCAATTTCAGCTAAAACATCTCCTTCTTTTACGATATCTCCTACTTTTTTATGCCATTTTGATACTTTCCCTTCCGTCATTGTATCAGAAAGTCTAGGCATTGTAATTACTTCAGCCATATTATTAATATGTTAATTTTTGATGTGCTAATCTGTTGATAAAATTTAACTATTGAACCACCAAACCAGCAAATGATTAATTTTCTAATTTATCTAAAAATGGATAGTTTGGTTCAGAATAAACGTATTCATACATTTTTTCTGGATCTGGGAATGGAGAATTTTCTGCAAATTCTTCGCATTCTTCCACAAACATTTTTGATTTTTCTTCTATTGCTTCTAGTTCTTGTTCTGTAGCCCAAGCGTTTTCCAAGATTCTAGCTCTTACGAACTGAATTGGATCTTCTTCTTTCTTCATTGCTACTTCTTCCTTTGTTCTGTAAGGCTCCGCATCAGACATTGAGTGGCCTCTAAATCTATATGTTCTTGCTTCAATAAAAGTTGGGCCGTCTCCTCTTCTTGCTCTTTCAATTGCTTCATAAGCAACTTCTGCTACCTTTTCAGGATCCATAGCATCTACTGGCATACAAGGCATTTCATAGCCAAGACCTAATTTATAAATATCTTCGTGATTTGCAGTTCTCTTTACAGAAGTACCCATTGCATATTGGTTGTTTTCAACGACAAAAACTACAGGTAACTTCCAGTTCATTGCCATATTGAAGGTTTCGTGTAAAGCACCTTGTCTTACAGCTCCATCACCAAAATAACAGATGGTAACTGCACCTCTCTCAAAATATTTGTCAGCAAATGCAATACCAGCACCTAAAGGAATTTGTCCACCAACAATACCATGACCACCATAGAATCTGTGTTCTTTGCTGAAAATGTGCATTGAACCACCCATACCTTGTGATGTACCTGTAGCTTTACCACATAATTCTGCCATAATTCTTTTAGGATCTACGCCCATTGCCATTGGATGTACGTGACATCTGTAAGCGGTAATCATCGCATCTTTAGTCATATCCATTGCATGTGCAAAACCAGCGGGGATAGCTTCTTGACCATTGTATAAATGTAAAAAACCTCTAATTTTTTGTTTTAGATAAAGTGATCGGCACTTGTCTTCAAACCTTCTCCACATTGTCATATCTGCATACCATTGCAGATATACTTCTTTAGAAAACTCTTTCATTGATAAGTTTTAAATTTGTTGATATCAAAAAATCTAATGCACACTAACTTGCATCTTTCTGAATTATCTGCAAAAATAGTAAATTTCTTTCTTTTTAAAGAAAACTTATGTCACAAATAATGATGATATTTTTTTTCAATAAAAACTGTACTTTTGAAAAACCAATTTAACAATATGCAAAAAACAGCTTCAGCCCTATTAATTAAACTGTCTAATATTTTATCAAACGTACTTAATCCGTTATTTTCTTTGCTTATTTTCTTTATTTATTTCGCTAAAGAAAAAATGGAAACTACCGAAGCGTTTAAGAATTTGCTATGGATGGTTATTTTGGTAATTATCCCTATTTTTGGTTGGATTTTTTGGAACGTTAAAACAGGAAGATACACCAATATGGATGTTTCTGACAGAAAACAGAGAAACTCACTCTACCTATTCAATGTCTTTATTGTAAGTATTTATATTGCTTTTCTGTATTTTACACAACAAAATTTTGATTTAATTCTTATCATCATTTTCGTAATGGCATTAATGCTGATAATGCATTTCAGTAATTTTTTCATCAAAAGCTCTATGCATACTTCCTTTAATGTATTTGTGAGTGCTTTATTTTTCAGCTTAA
>JAYRDY010000137.1:0-6207 GCA_041909215.1 Cloacibacterium sp.
GGTTTTAAAACAAGGGTATTGAGCAAAATAACAGCATTAACTTTCATTCAGTTTGTAAATGTTTTTGTTTTCAATAGAAAAATGAATAGACTTAAAATTGAATTAATTTAATAATGCACTACGAGTAATTATATAATTTATAAATCATGAAAATATTTGCTCTTTATTTTCAGACATAAAACAATAGCTAAAATTATATACTTCAACACATTACACAGTAAAACGAGTTGTTATTTTTAAAGATTGATGATAATTATCAATAACTTTTCATTAAAAAAGAAATACAATTCTTTCAAAAAAATTATGATCTAATATGATATAAATAAGTTCTATTTTTAATTTTTGAAAAATGATTTTATCTATATTTGGGCAAACAATTTTTTATGGAAAATGATTTACTGAATAATCTTAAAATGATATCACAAACCGCAAGAGATTTTGCGGAAATTAATATTAGACCAAACATTATGGATTGGGACGAAAACCAAACCTTCCCAATAGAATTGTTCCATAAACTTGGCGAAATGGGTTTCATGGGCGTTATCATCCCTGAAGAATATGGCGGCTCAGGATTAGGTTATCATGAATATGTTACAATAATAGATGAAATTTCGCAAGTAGATCCTTCCATTGGTTTATCAGTTGCGGCGCACAATTCTCTATGCACAAATCATATCTACGAATTTGGCAATGAAGAACAACGCAAAAAATGGCTTCCAAAATTAGCTTCTGGCAAAGTTATTGGCGCTTGGGGATTAACAGAACACAACACGGGTTCTGACGCTGGTGGAATGAGCACAACTGCCGTTAAAGATGGTAATGAATGGGTTATCAACGGTTCTAAAAACTTTATTACCCATGCTATTTCTGGTGATATTGCAGTAGTGATGACCAGAACGGGAGAAAAAGGTGCTCATAACAATTCTACAGCTTTTGTTCTTGAAAAAGGAATGCCGGGTTTTACCTCAGGAAAAAAGGAAAACAAACTCGGGATGAGAGCTTCAGAAACCGCAGAACTTATTTTTGATAATGTAAGAGTGCCTGAATCTCATAGACTTGGTGAAGTGGGTGATGGTTTTAAACAAGCTATGAAAATTCTTGATGGCGGAAGAATCTCCATCGCAGCTCTCTCTTTAGGAATCGCCAAAGGTGCTTATAAAGCAGCACTTAAATATGCACAAGAAAGACACCAATTTGGTAAATCTATTGCAAATTTTCAGGCAATTAATTTCATGTTAGCAGATATGGCAACAGAAATAGATGCCGCAGAATTATTAATACAAAGAGCCTCTGAACTCAAAAATAATAAACAAAAACTTACCAAAGAAGGTGCAATGGCAAAACTTTACGCTTCTGAAGCCTGCGTAAGAATTGCGAATAATGCGTTGCAAATTTTTGGAGGTTATGGTTATACCAAAGATTTCCCTGCTGAAAAATATTATCGCGATTCAAAGCTTTGCACCATAGGAGAAGGCACATCAGAAATACAAAAATTGGTTATTGGGAGAGAAATTTTGAAGTAAATCAATATAAATTCATAAAAAACAGAGAGATTATTCATACAATAATCTCTTTTTTGATTATTATCTCTTTCAAGAATTAATCAATTTATATACATATTAATCGGAATTTTACACGAATTTTTATTTATTATTAAAAAATAATTCTTTATTAATGAGACTGTTTTGATTTTTTTCTTAGCTTTGTTTCCCTTTAAATTTAAAATAATGAAGAATAGATTACTCTCTTTAGTAAGTTCTTTAGTATTTGCATTTAGTTTTGGACAAACAGATCAATTATGGACACCTTCTAAAATTGTTTCTAGCACTAATATTAAAGCAAATAAAAAGACAATTGCTAACCCAAATCTCTACCAAGTAGATCTTAATGCTTTAAAAGAAGTTACTTCTAAAGCACAAAAAAAAACAAAAACTACGGCCAAATCCAATATTATTGTCTCTTTCCCTAACGGTGATGGAGAAATGCAGAATTTCAGCATTTTTAAAACTTCCAATTTTTCACCAGAATTAGAAGCAAAATATCCTGAAATCACTTCTTATGTTGGCGAAAGCACCAGCGGAAAATCTTCGAAAATTTATTTCAGTATTTCCCCTTTAGGCCTATCATCAATGCAGTTAAAATTAGGCAAAGAAGCTGTTTATATTGAGTCTTACGACACTAATAATACCTCATATATTGTTTATAAAAAATCAGACAGAACTGCTTCTACCAAAAAATTTGATTGTAGTACAAAAGAAAACTCTTCTACAAAAGGATTGAGTGTTGCAAGAGCACTAGGTGCTGATGATGGCTTATTAAGAACCTATCGTCTAGCTTTATCATGTACAGGAGAATACACCCAATATTTTGGTGGAACTAAAGCACTAGCACTTGCTGCTATGAATAATACTATGACCAGAGTAAATGGCGTTTTTGAAAATGATTTCGCTATTAGAATGGTATTAATTCCTGAGCAAGATAATATTATTTTTACTAATGCTAGTACAGACCCTTATTCTAATGCTTCTACAGGCGCAGGCGGCGCTTGGAATACAGAACTAATGGATGTACTTCATGGCACAACCTACGGAATTGGCGATGCTAAATTTGATATCGGCCATCTTTTCGGTGCAACTGGTGGTGGCGGTAGCGCAGGTTGTATAGGCTGTGTTTGTAATAATGATACAAAATATGATAGTACAGAGCAATGGTATTGGTATAAAGGACAAGGTTTTACTTCTCCTGCAGATAGCACCCCTTCAGGAGACTCTTTTGATATTGATTATGTAGCACACGAAATGGGACATCAGTTTGGAGCAAACCACACTTGGACTCATGATGGAAATGAAGGAACGGGTGTACAAGTAGAGCCCGGTTCTGGTTCTACAATTATGGGATATGCTGGTATAACAGATTTGGATGTTCAGCCACATTCAGATCCATTTTTCCATGCAATCTCAATACAACAAGTTACCAATTATATTAAGAGCACAAGTGGAAGTTGCTCTGTAAATACCGCTACAGGAAATACCACTCCAACTGCTAATGCAGGAAGTGACTATACTATTCCCAAAAGCACACCTTTTACTTTAACTGGTACTGGTACAGATGCAGATGGCGATACAGTTACCTATATCTGGGAACAAATGGATCCACAAACCAATGCTACAGCACCCAATGCAACAAAAACGAGTGGTGTAAACTTCAGATCGTGGACTCCAAGCACTTCTCCTATAAGAGTTTTGCCTGTAATGACTTCTGTTTTAGCAGGTTCTACAACTACCGCAGGTTCTGAAGTAACAGTTGAAGCACTATCATCTGTTGCTAGAAAATATAATTTTAGACTTACTGTAAGAGATAACAAAGCCAATGGTGGCGCTAATTCTTACGACGACATGGTGGTAACTGTAAGCTCAACTGCGGGACCGTTTACCATTACATCTCAGAACACAACAGGGATTTCTTATCCACAAGGCTCTACACAAACCGTAACTTGGAACGTTGCAAGCACAAACAGTTTAGCTTCAAATGTTGAAATTTTATTATCTACTAATGGTGGTAACAATTGGTCTTCATTAATAGCATCAACACCTAATGATGGTACAGAAACAATTACAATACCTACCAATGTAATTAGTTCTAATTGTAGAATTATGGTAAAAGCTTTAGGTAATATTTTCTTTAATGTAAATAAATCTAGTTTTAGCATTACCGAACCTGATACTACTCCACCAACAGCTCCTACATTATCAGCAGCCAATACTAATTCTGTCTCTACTGTTTTAACATTTACTGGAGCTACAGATAATCTTGCAGTAACAGCTTACGAAATATATAAAAACGGTGTTTTATTAACAACAACAAATGCATCTCCCTATACTGTAACAGGTTTAACACCTTCAACAACATATACATTTACCGTTAAGGCAAAAGATGCATCTGGCAACACTTCTGTAGAAAGCAATACTGTTTCTGTAACTACATTAGAACCAGACACTATAGCTCCAACAGCCCCTACATTATCTGCGTCTGGAACTACAAATAACAGCACTACCCTTTCTTGGGCTGGCGCTACAGACAATATAGGTGTTAAAAGTTATGACATCTACAAAGATGGCGTTCTTATTGGTAATACCACAAATTCTACCTTTTTGGTAACAGCTCTTTCTAATTCAACAACCTATACATTTACAGTAAAAGCTAAAGATGAGGCAGGAAATGTATCTTCTGATAGTAACATTGTTAGTGTAAAAACACTTGATGCACCTTTAGTAACAGAATTATACATTTCAGAATATTATGAAGGTACCAGTAACAATAAAATGTTAGAAATCTCTAACCCAACTTCTAGTGATATAGCATTGAGCAATTATTCTGTGAAAAAACAGTCTAATGGTGCTGGAGCTTGGAGAGATGAGCTTGTTCTTTCTGGCACAATACAAGCAAACTCTACATTAGTACTTAAAAATAAAAACACAGCATTATCTTCTTGTTCCTTTAATTCTCAAGTTGTGGATGGATCTCCTATTGATTTTAATGGAAACGACCCTGTAGCTTTATTCAAAAATGGAATATTAATTGATGTTGTTGGTACTTTTAATGATACTAAAGATTTTGCAAAAGATAAAGATTTAAGAAGAAAAGTAAATGTTCCAAACACTACTTATACTGCTTCTGAATGGGATTCTTTCGCAATTACCACTTCTGCTCCCAACTGTGATAATATTGGTATCATAAATCCTTCAAGCACTTTAGCAACAAGCAATGTAAACAGTGTTCAATCAGAGTTAGTTATTTTACCAAACCCTGTAAAAGGTGATACTCTTTTCGTGAGAAACGCAAAAAACAATTCAGATTTTGAAATTTTTGACGCTTCTGGAAAACTCATCAAAAAAGGAAAAATAACTAATAATTCTGTTGATGTAAGAACAATTAAATCTGGTGTTTATATCATCAAAATAGATGAAGCAGTGAAACGTTTCATTAGAGAATAATCAAAAACAATACTATTATACAAAAGGCAGTCAAAATTTTGACTGCCTTTGTTTTTATATCCGTTTTAAAATTATATTTTTGTTTCAATATTCAACTTCAATTTATTTTAATGGAAAAAATAGACAGTTTAAACCAAGTAGCAGAATTTCATAAAACCTTTAATGCCCCTATTTTAGAAAAACCAACCATTCCTTCTAAAGAAAGATGCGAACTGAGAGTTTCTCTTCTTCAGGAAGAATTAAATGAACTGAAACAAGCCATAGAAGATAAAGATATTGTTGAAATTGCAGATGCGCTTTGTGATTTACAATATGTTTTGAGTGGTGCTGTTTTAGAATTTGGTTTAGGCGAAAAATTTGTAGAACTCTTCAACGAAGTGCAACGCTCTAATATGTCTAAAGCTTGCGATACAGAACAACAAGCGCTGGAAACCATAGAACATTATCAAGAAAAAGGAGAAGAAGCTTTTTATGAAAAATCTGGAGAAAAATATAATGTACACAGAACTTCCGACAATAAAGTTCTCAAAAACAAATACTATTCCGCGGCAGATTTATCAGCTATAATTCATAAATAAAAACATCAAAATATATTAAAATGAAAAAACTCATCGCTCTAATTATTTTAGTTATGACTTTCAATTCTTGCGCACAGAAAGTAGTCATCAACAGAGAAGTTGATTCTACAGAATACGGCAAAATGCTATTAGGGCCACAGGCTCTTTCTCAGTTCCAAAAAGAACCTTATAAAGCTTGGTATGATGAAAATTACAACATCTACCCTGTTGATAAAAACACTTTAGCAGAGCTTAAAAAAGAAAAATTAAATTCTTACAACATTACTGTTTTTTTAGGAACTTGGTGTGGTGATAGCAAAAGAAACTTCCCAAGATTAATGAAAATATTGGAAGAAACCAATTATCCAAAAGCAAAAATTACGGTAATTGGCCTCAATCGTAAAAAGCAATCTCCGAATGGCGAAGAAGTAAAATACAACATTACGCACGTCCCAACTATTATTGTAGAAAAATATGGCAAGGAAATTGGTAGAATTACAGAAGAACCAGAAACTGGTTTTATTGAAAAAGATTTATTAAATATTATTAAAAAATAACTTTCTGCCAGATTCTTTTAAACTGAAATAATGAATTACATTAAACAAATTGTTGGCTTTTTTTTGGGAGCAATTTTCACGCTGCTTTTGGTATATTTT
>JAYRDY010000138.1:0-6193 GCA_041909215.1 Cloacibacterium sp.
AAAACGAAAAAAGAAACGAGAAATATGCACAAGTTTCAATGGAGCAAGAACTCATTTCTGCACATTTTGAAAAATCGGAAAAAATGGAAGAATTTCTAACAGCAACCGATATTATGTTGGCGATGAACAATGCTTTAGGATTGCGATTGAATAATGTAAAAATCGGAAAAGCACTCACCAGTTTAAAATATCAAAGGATAAAACATCCTCAACTTCAGGTGTATGGTTATCTCATTAAAAGAAAAACTGAATAAAACCACTTACCAAAGTTACCAAGTTACCTTATATTTTTAAAAGTCTAATAATCAATGATTTATTAAGGTAATTAAATTTTAATAATAGTTACCTAAAGTTACCTTAATTAAAAATTTATGGTAAGTAGGTAAAAACAGGTAATTGAAAAAATTTGCCTTAAAGTATTGTTAATCAATGAAAAGGTAATTAGGTAAGAGGAAATAAAAAAAACAAAGAAAACAAAAACATTAAAATGAACTGCAACCAATTCAACTCTATAAAGTTGGAAGAAGTCCTCGTTTCAGTCGGACACCATCCAACAAAGCAAAATGAAAAAGAAGCTTGGTATCTCAATCCTTTTTCCAGAGAAACCCAAGCCTCTTTTAAACTCAATAAAAGAAGCAACGTTTGGTATCTCCATTCCGAAGGAATAGGCGGAAACAATATTGACTTTATGAAAAAATATCTAAACGCTTCCATAAAAGATGTTTTAGCTTGGGCAGAACAACAAAATTTTTCTTCTTTTCAACATCAAAGTAATTCTAATCCGAAGCAAGAAGCTCTAGCAAATAATTATACAATAATTGAAATCAAAGACATTCAACATCCAGCACTTTTAGAATATTTAAAAAACAGAAAAGTAGAAAATCAAACCGCATTCTTAAAAGAAATTCATTATCGAGTAAATGATAAAAATTACTTTGGTATTGGTTTTAAAAACGATTCTGGAGGTTATGAGATTCGGAATAAATACTCAAAAATATGTTTAGGAAAAAAGGATATTTCCACCATTAAAAATGGAAAAGAATCACTTCGAATATTCGAAGGTTTTTTCGATTTCCTTTCCTTTAAAAACATAGAAGATAATTTGCAAAAAAAGTCTTCTGATTACATCATCCTAAACTCCGTTTCGATGATTCCAAAAATCAAAAATTTAATTCAGAATTATCAAAAAGTAGAACTGTATTTTGATAACGACAACGCAGGAAACCGAGCTATTGAAATGATAAAGAATGCAGGAGAAAACATAGAAGACTGTCGGATTCTATACAAAAACCACAAAGACCTGAACGAGTTTTTAATGAGTTGGGAAATGCGTAAAAGAGACACAGGCAGAGAATGTGAAGACCTGAATAAAATAAACACACGCAAAATCGGCAGATAGTTAGTGCAAAAAGTACCCAATGTTTACAATAAGCGTAGCCGCTAATTGCAAAATTGGGATTTTTGATTTCTTCCTATCGTCAGAAATGTCTTGAAAAACCTTTTTAAAAACAAACTAAAATTCAATTAAAAAACTAAATGCACACCAATATGGGAAAAAACTTTTTAGAAGAATTTGTCAAGAAAGCCGTCGAAGAAAATGAAAAGAAAGAGGATGGTGAAAAGAGAAAAAAACATTTTCAGGAAATCGGTAGAAAAGGAGGTTTAAAAAAGAAAACATCACAACAATTTTCAAAAGTCATCTCTGTAAGATTAACCGAAAAAGAGTTTGACGAAATAGAAAAACAAGCCTCAAAATATCACCTGAAAATATCAAAATATGTAAGGATGATTCTTACCGAAAAAGAATTAAAGATTAATGAATTTAAAACCGAAGAAGTGCTGCTTCAATATGGAAATCATTTCATCAGAATTAAAAATTTATTGAGACATAAAGCATTTTCTGAATTTGAAAACAAGAAACAAATCCTCCATGAAATAGAAAATGTCACCAAACTAATTTACCAATATCTGTATGAAAAACAAAACAAGCAGAAACCCACATAACTGAAATTCAAAAATGAATAACAGCGCAACCACCAGACGAATTACCAAAATCGCCATCGAATATAATGGCAATGACAAAGGAACAGCAGAACGAGTATATCAAAACAATCTATTAAGCCAGAATCCAGAACAACAGTTTACAGAAATGAAAACCGTTGCAGACCGCAATAAAAATGTAAAAAACTGGGCATTGACAGGGTATATTTCACCTGAAAAATCTATAGGAGACCAATTATCCAATGAAGAACTCACACAACTGGCATTAAGAGCTTTGAAGAAAATTGGAGTGAGTGATAACAACCAAATGGTTTTGGATATTCATTCTTCAACCAAACAGAGACACATCCACTTTATTGTCAATAGAGTAAATATAAACGGAAAGAATACCATTAAAGCCCACAACATTGGAGAACTCTTTGGGAAAGCCGTTCGTGAAGTTTGTAAAGAAATGAATCTGAAAACTGATATTGAAATTGGCAAAGAAAAGAAAAAGCAAATGTTGAAAGCACTCACAACTTCCCTTAGAATTTCAAGAAGCTTTGAAGAACTGATTAATAATATGAAAAAGCTAGGTTATAGGGTAACCCTTTCACAAAATGAAAAAGTAGGAATCTCGGGAATGAGAATAGTAAAGTTTGAAGATATAAACCATCAAACCGAGAGAGAATACAAACCAGGATACAAACTCTCTGAAATCACCAATACATTAAAAATTAAAGACATCAAGCAGAAACTTCAAGAAAATAATGAAAGGACAATCGTTTTTAACTCAACAGCAACAGAACAAATCAATAAAGATGAAAAAAGAGATTCAACATCTGTGAGCAAACAGCTTGAAAATATAGCAAAAGAATTATTAAAGCCCTCCTACACTTCATCACCAGAAGACGAACTATTAAAAAAGAAAAAACGGAAATTTAGATAAAATGGAAAATCAAGAAAAAAGTCAAAAAGAAAACCAAGAGCACAATCAAGAGCGTAGTCAAGAACACAATCAAAACAATGGCTTAGAACTATTAAAAAAAGTTATTGAAACCAATGAAAGAAATACCGAACAAGGAATAAAAACAGCATTTGTGTATGAAGATTTATTGAATATAAAAGGAGAAACAGAATCTACGATGAGGAGATTTAATGCTACAATTTTAAAATTATCAGAATCTTTAGAAAAAGAAGCTCAAGAAAGGAATGAATTTATAGAAAGGATTCCTAAAACCATTGAAATCATACCCTCTGAAGATTATTTGAATCTAAATAAAGCACTTGAAAAGAATTCAAAATTTATGAAAATTATCATTTACGGAATGATTGCAGCACTATTCCTTTCAGTTTTAACAACAGCAGGAAACATCTTTTTTACCAAGCAATGGTATGCGGAAAGTATTAAATCAAAAAGTGAAATCCGTCAAGAGGTTTTGGATGAAATTAAAAAAGAAGGTCAATCTATTTATAAAGATGAAGACTATCAGCAACTGCTACATAATACTGAGCTGATGAACAAATGGATGAAGAAAAACCCCAAAGATGCAAAGAATTTTTTGAAATTTAAGGATGGATTTGAAAGTAGGTAGAATAAAATGTAAATGTCAATACTTCATTTTTATTGTACCGACTGCAAACATACTTTTTGCCTTACTGAAACAGAAATTCCGAACATCGAAGTTCCTCAAAACTTTAAATTAGATGGAGCTAATTTAGTTCTTAAGGGGAAATGCGACAAATGTAACAAATAGACTTTTTCAACTTTGCAATTCGATTGCACTAAAATATTTTTTATATTTGCAGTCTGATGAAAATATTTGTAATCCTATTCAGTATCTATTTTTTGGCATTATCCGTAATGCCCTGTACTGATGCGTGCGATATAAATATAAGCAATTCTTCAAAATCAGAATTTACTAAAATCTCCAACGACCAAACGAACTGCAAAGATGTGTGCAGCCCTTTTTGTTCTTGCGCCTGTTGCCATACCGTTGTAAATTTTACTTTTCAGTCTTTCAAAATAAGTGAAACAAAGCCGAGTTTCGGCAAACAGCAAAAATTCCCGCTTTGGGCTTTCAATTTCATTTCCAGTTACCACGGACACATTTGGCAACCGCCAAAGATTAATGCTTAATATTTTTTAGCAAATGTATTTATAGGTGGGGCGTATGGCATATCCTCCACTAATAAAGAAGCGTACTATATAAGTCGTGCATTTAGCTGTTCATTTTGTGATAAACAGAAAGAACTTATATCCTTTATTATTAATCATTAATCAAATGAATTGTGTTAGACAGTATCATAAAATTCAGTATTAAAAACAAGCTTGTTATCGGTATAATGACCTTGTTGCTCATCATTTGGGGAGTGTGGAGCGCCACAAAACTACCCATTGATGCCGTACCCGATATTACCAATAATCAGGTGCAAATAATTACGGTTTGTCCCACATTGGCGGGACAAGAAGTAGAACAATTAGTAACTTTTCCTATTGAGCAAAGTATTGCAAATATTCCAGATTTAGAGGAAACACGGAGTATTTCGAGGTTTGGTTTGTCGGTAATTACGGTTGTATTTAAAGACAATGTAGATATTTATTTTGCCCGGCAATTAATCAATGAAAAATTAAAAGAAGCCGAAGAAAAAATCCCGAAAGGAATTGGTATACCGGAACTCGCTCCCATTAGTACAGGTTTGGGCGAAGTGTATCAATACATCATCCATCCTAAAAAAGGAAGCGAGAAAAAATACGATGCCAAAGAACTGCGTACAATGCAGGATTGGATTGTAGCCCGACAATTATACGGAACTCCCGGAATTGCCGAAGTCAACAGTTTTGGTGGCGAGCTGAAACAATATGAAGTAGCCGTGAACCCAAACCGCCTTAGAGCAATGGGTGTAAGTGTTACTGATATTTTTACAGCATTAGAAAAAAACAATCAAAATACAGGCGGTGCCTACATTGATAAAAAACCGAATGCTTATTTCATCCGTGGAATTGGCTTGGTTACTTCCTTAGATGATGTGAAAAATATCAGTGTAAAAAATGACGGTGGCAGTATTCCCATTTTTATTAAAGATGTAGCCGATGTAAGATTTGGAAGTGCGGTAAGATATGGCGCAATGACTTACAATGGCGAAGTAGATGCAGTGGGCGGTGTGGTAATGATGCTGAAAGGCGAAAACAGTAACGAGGTTGTCAATCGTATCAAAGAAAAACTACCCATTATTCAAAAATCTTTACCCGACGATATTATCATCGAACCTTATTTAGACCGTACCGATTTGGTAGGCAGAGCAATGAGTACCGTAGAAAAAAACCTGATAGAAGGCGCATTGATTGTCATCTTTGTATTGGTTATTTTCTTAGGAAATTTCAGAGCAGGATTGATTGTAGCTTCTGCTATTCCTTTAGCGATGCTGTTTGCTTTAGCCTTAATGAATGTGTTTGGCGTGAGTGCCAATTTAATGAGTTTGGGTGCGATAGATTTTGGTTTAATTGTAGATGGTGCAGTAATTATTGTGGAAGCTACTTTGCATCATTTAGGGTTACGAAAATCCACACAAAAACTTACTCAACAGGAAATGGATAATGAAGTATTTACATCCGCTTCTAAAATCCGTAGCAGTGCAGCATTTGGCGAAATCATTATCTTGATTGTTTACATTCCTATTTTAACGTTGGTAGGTGTAGAAGGGAAAATGTTCCGTCCGATGGCGCAAACAGTAGGTTTTGCAATATTTGGCGCATTGATTTTATCCCTCACTTATATCCCGATGATGTGTGCTTTGTTTTTGTCTAAAAAGCCAATGCATAAAGAAAACATTTCAGATAAAATGATGAATTGGTTGCAAAAAATGTATCAACCATTATTAGAAAAAGCCATTAAAATAAAATATTGGTTAGTGGGAATTACCGTTGCCATATTTGCCTTTACATTATCTTTATTTGGCAGAATGGGTGGCGAATTTATACCACAATTGCAGGAAGGCGATTTTGCCTTTCACTGCATTTTGCCACAAGGAAGTTCATTAAGCCAAAGTATCGAAACATCAATGCAAGCTTCAAGAATTATCAAGCAATTTGACGAAGTAAAAATGGTAGTAGGCAAAACCGGAGCCGCAGAAGTACCAACCGACCCAATGCCACCTGAAGCGACAGATTTAATGGTTATTTTAAAACCGCAAAGTGAATGGAAAAGTGGCA
>JAYRDY010000139.1:0-6064 GCA_041909215.1 Cloacibacterium sp.
TCTTTTTGGTATTAAATATTGGTATTTCACATTTATTTTCTGGAGATACAAAACAAATAAATATCTCTGTAGGATATCAAAAACTAAACATTAAATCTCCCGATAAGTTTCACGAGGTTAGTAATGTTTATCCAGAATATAAAAAAATTGGAGAGATATTTACACCACCCCAAAACCTTTTCTTAGGAATGTTTGTTTCCGAAACAGATTTGGGTTACATTATGAAAGGTAAGCCAAAAGAGTTGAGTCGTTGCATGATTCTTAGCACACTAAAAGAGTTGAAACATCAATTTATGTCTTATAGCAAATTTGAGTCATCAAAAGAAGGAATGAAGAAAAAAATATTGACTTCACTTGATGAAATAGTAAAAAAATCAAATGCTAGTCTCACTGAAAAAGAAGAAAAAATACTCATAGATTATGGAAAAGATTTTAAAATTCAAATAGGCGAAGTTAAACCTTTGGGAATATTATTTGAATCCAAAAATGCTTTGACAATCGCTTATTTAATAAAAGTAAAAGCTAACAAAAAAGATTCAGTAGTTGTGGTTGCTAGTTCTATGGTGCTTATAAAAAGTGCTTATCTTATGACATTTATATATAGTGATTTTAATTCACAAAAAGATATAGACTGGGTAGGCAAAGAGTCTAAAAAATGGATTGAGTCTATTCAGAGTTCAAATCAATGATAGAATTTTAAAACCAAATGGATGGACAGATGAAAGAAATTATTTCCTTTTTACTTTTTTTCTTTGTTTTTTTTGGAATAGCAATTATTTATATAATAATTTCTTCTGTTGTATTTGAATACATTACACCGTTGTTACTGTTTGGTAGCTTAATATTAAGTGGGGTTCTGTATATTTTAGATAAAAATAAAAAACAGCACTTCAAAAAACTCTAAATTGCATGAAATATTAGAGATGCACCTCATCTCTTACCCTCGAAATAACTATTTCCCCCATAGGGCTACGCTAGAGAAGAGCCAAGCAGAAATAATTTTCTACAAAAGAAATTAATTTGTTTGATTATAAGTGAGGTTCTGCACAAGTTTATTTCCATCATTAGAACCACCTAGCAAGCCCAAGGATAGTCCTCAATACTTTTTTGGTATCTTTTTCTGCAAGCTTTATGCTATTGGCTCTTTGTGGCTTTAATGTCGTTTTGTACAAATACTATTTGATGAATGTGTGATTAAAGACTACTGCAAGAAAAATTAGCGAAAGTGTCACCCAAAGTGTCACCCGAACAAAGCTTAAAGATTTTTATTAGTGGATAATTTGATTGAAACATAGTATTTTAGGGCTTTAGAAGTGGTGTCAAGAGAGGGACTCGAACCCTCGACCTCCGGCTTATGAGAACTTCTCTTATCGATATCAAAACCCTAAATCTAGGCACTTTTAAACCTTAACCTAATTTACTGTGCCAACTTTGTGCCATTTTTTTCAACCAAAAGCTTATCAAAGACACGATTGACTGCTTCAATTTTAGCGTCAGACACACTAGCTGTGTAATAATGTTTATCTTGTACCTCTTTAGTGTGCCCAGCAATCTCCAAAATAAACTCTTGATTTACACCTTCGTTTCTCATGATAGAAACATATGTGTGCCTTGTTGCATATAATGTCTTGTATGGCACGCCAATCATTTGCAACAAAGGTTTAAAATGATTAGTGATAATTGAGTTTGTTTCATAAAAAGGTTCATTAGTGCGTGGAGAGGGGAAAACCCATGCACATGAACTCTTTATCTGTAAATCCTTCAGCATTTCCATGACAATTCGAGGTACGATCACTAACCTATTATGGTTTTTTGTGGGGGTATCTTCAGTAATTTCGCCCTTAGTAATAGACCGTTTTAGATTAATTACATTCTTTGAGAAATCAAGATCTGAAAACTTTAAGGCCAGTAGTTCGCCCGTTCTTAGTCCTGTCGTAAAAGCCAAATACAAATATGGTTTTAGCCAACCATCTGCATATTGTAGGATTAAACTCATTTCCTCTAACGTATAAGGTTCCTTTTTTTCATGTGAGACATGAATTTTAGAGGCATAATCTGTAGGGTTTTTTTGAATTAAGTCATTTCCAATAGCTTTATCGAAAACCATACTCATGATGCTTTTACACCTTTTTACGGTTGTCGAAGAATACTGCCTTAAAAGACCATCTTGCCATTGATCAACGTGAGTAGGTTTAATGTCACCAATATGAAAATGTGCAAAATATGGGAAAATCAACCTATCTAGTTTGGATAAATAGTCACTTTGAGTTCGAGTATTCCTACTCGAAGATGTTGAATGGATCACATTGAGAGCAAACTCATTGAATACACTACTAATCTCTTTTTTTGCTTTGATTTGAGCAATAATATGCAAAAGAACGCGCTCGCCTTGTTTTTTAAGCAATGCCATTGTATTTTTACTATATACATGACCAGTAGATCTACGATATCTTTTACCTTCATAGGTAAAATCAATATAGACCTGCGCTGATCGTTCATACAGTCGGTATTTCATCATCGATATCTCCTTATCAGCTCGATACCGACTTCTTTGTTCAGCACAATTTTACCGTTTTTCTTACGAAAATCAGCGTCCTCTAAATAATTACTTTTAAGATATTTGTAAATCGTTTTATAATTTTTACCTGTCATATCAGCAATTTGGGATAATGCAAATTGTGATGGTGTGATCAAGTCAATTAACCCAATAACTTGGTTAAGCTTATTTTCAAGCCTTAAGTATTCTTCGCTGCTCATAGTGCATTCTCTATGATTTGTTCTGCCGTCATATCGGTCTCAAAGTAGTTATCAAAAATTACATGATAAGTATTTTCGTCCTTTTTGAGAAAATCAATGACCCGATAACCAGTGATACGTTTTGTGCTTAAAATTTCAGAAATATCAGTATCTGATACGGGAGGTGAAATTTTCATTGCTGTTGACTTCTTAGTGTGTTTTGCTATCCATTTTTGAAAATTTGCGATTGTGCCTTGGTCGCCTGCTTTGAGTTTTTCTTTGATTTTGTCGCGATAAGCCACTGGACTGGTCTTTGCGAGTGCGGCCATGGAGTCCAAGAACAAGCGCTCGTCTTCAGTTTCATCAGGATAACTTTGAGCGTCGGACAAGGTAGAACCTCGCAACTTCCGCATGTAATTTCGCGCTTTTTCCTGCTGCCTCAAAAACGCAGCTTCAAGCCTTTCACGTAGTGCTTTTGCTTTTTTAAGGGCAGCATTTAAGTCGAATAAATCTCGAAGGACAATCGTGATAAAACGAAGAGCTTTTCGGTAGTCCCATCCCCACTGGCAAGCCCAAGCAGATACGGTCTGTGAGTTGGCTCGCAATTCGCCCATACGTACTTTTTTAAAAAAAAAGCCAAGGTCATGTAAAGCTGATGTATACGAGACAATACCTCTGCTGAGCTTCTCAGCAGTGTGATATCGGCGGTCCTTCTCGATTGCCCATGAAAGTAGTTCGGTTCCAAATGGCACAAATGATATTTTATCTTTTTTCATATTCGGCTCCCTACGCCACATCTAGCGTGGTTTGCACATACGTCTTAAGCGCTGCGATATCGTCATAATCCACGCTATATGTCACACATAGCTCCCGCAATTCACGCTCATGCATACCCTCTGCATGTAGCTTTTGAAGCCCCATCACTATATCGCTCTTTGTGCATTTTTCTAGTTTTTCTTCAGCAGATTCTTCATCTTCGTTCTGTGCCATCAATGATGCTTCATATTTCATGGACTCGAACGCGATCTGCTCGCCTTTCGAGTGAAGGAGAGCATGAGAGTCTATCATGGCAAGAAGTGCGTTCACATCGTTATTCTCAACCGCTTTTTGAGCTTTTCTGACGGCGCAATTCTTTCGAACCAAGCCGTCAGAATTTCGCTCGAAATCAGAAGTCAGAATCCTTGAAAAAAACTCTAGTAGAAAAATTCGGACGTTCTCGAAAAACAGATGTGCATAATTCCGATTTTCTGCGTATTTTCGATAAAAAGCGACGATATCATCGTTGAAAACTGCTTTTTTCAGCTCATCTTTCAACCAGCTGGACTTAAAGTCCAAAACCAATTGGTTGAAACGTTTCATCTTTTTTTTGGTTTTTTTGAGCCCCTCGACACCTATTTGCCCAAAATCCCAAACCAGTTGCAAACATTTACCAGTTTCGCACCTATATTTGGTATAATTATGCATAGCGTCCCTCCTCATTAGTGTTGGCGTTTTGAGAGCTTTGAGTTTGGCGACCGAGCTCTCATATTTACGAATATCGGTAAATATGAGGATATAATACCTAAATTCGGTAATAAAAGCAAGTAAAAATATTAAATATGGGTAAAAAAATGGAAAATAAAGCAGAAATTGCGATTGAAAAAATTAAAACCACATTTGAGCTTAAATCTAATCTAGCAGCGTCACAATTTCTCGAAATATCTAATTCTACACTACAGTCTTGGCTACAACGCAATTCCTTTGGCCAGATTTACGAGACGTTATGCAACCTTCGCGAGGCCGGAAAAATTTCACTTAGTGTTCCAATTGAAAGTTTTTTTACTAGTCACCCAATTGAAAAACCAGAACCGCAGAATCAAAAACTGCAAAGTATTTTGGATGATCTGTTGTGTTTTTATGGCACAGAAGAAGAGACAGCAAAAGAGTTGGAAATTTATCTAATCGACAGAATTTTGGATCGTTTTTCAGGAGTCGCAAATGAAGCGATTGCGAAATTTTTAGATTCTCTTATTTTTATTGACGGCGACCCAATTAGGGCTCGTCCTTTTTTGTTTTTATATTATATATTTCATATCATCGTCACCCAAAAAGAAGAAATGCCGGAAGAAAATTTCAAAGCTTTTGTAATTCAAAAAATAAATGATTTTAAAATTTTTTCGTCCGAAAATAATCCAGGTTTCACAATTAAAATTAAAAATGCTGTTATTGAAGTCATTGAAGTAAAATTTTCAGAAGATGAGTGTAGAAATTTGGTTAAAAACGCACCGACAGTACTAAATTTGTTGGAAAAAAGAATGCCTATGTCGCTTGTGAAAACCCACAAAAATAAATTTAACTAAATGATTGCTACGTATTTAACGTAGCAACCATTGGGAAAACAATGGATCAGTTTTCCTTGCGTTATTAGCGAGCTCCAGCGCTCGACCGCCCAGGAGAGCAACAATTGATTTCCTGACATATTCTCTTTCTTTTTTTTCTTCACTAAGGTCCTTTTTAAAAGCAAGAGTAATATTCTCTAATGTTTGTATCTTCTTTTTCTGGTATGCAGATCCTTCTTTGTCGTAATCCTCTATCAGTTTCCTAATTGCCGCAGACTTTGAAGCCCCCGTTTCAACACAGATTTTATTCAACTTTTTCTCAATATCGCCACTCAAGGTTATACTTGTATTTTTCATTTTATTTCTCCTATAAAATCATTACCACCTGCTTCTTTGCTAGTTTTTTCAAAAAAAGAATCAAACTGAGAATCAAATTTTTTCTTTTCCTCCTTAAAAGTTTCTCGATCCGCTTTGTCGTTCTGCAACAATATTTTGTTGTTTTTGATAGCCATCGTGAACCCACCTATTAATATAATTGTAAAAAGCAACCATCCAAAGATTGGAATTTTAACGCCACCCATTATTTACTCCTTAAATTTTGATTTACCCTATTATTAACATTTTTATGGAGTTTGTTTTTTTAGACAGAGGGATATTCTTATCAGATGACGGTTGCCCCTGTTATAAAAAATATATGGTGCAACAATTAAAAAGCAATACAAAGTGTGACTAGATTTAATAAAAATATTTGCGTATGTAGGAGCAAGATAAAGTCTAGTATGTACTAGACTTTATCTTTTGATATGCAATTAGATACTCACATTAATTGTTCAATGGTTATATCATCAGCAATGTTGAGCGAGTTATAATACTGGTTTCTTTTGCAGCCGTACGAGGTGAGAAAAACTAATTTGATATCAAATTTTGATGGAGAAAGATATTTTTTAAGTTGTTCAACCTTATTTAAAATATCTTCTTTATATTTTTTGGTTATTTCGAATTGTGTATTG
>JAYRDY010000140.1:0-6061 GCA_041909215.1 Cloacibacterium sp.
AATCGTAAAGTTGTGAAGTTGTAAAATTGTAAGGTTAAATTGTAAAAATTTTTAAGCGACTTTACGACTTTACAAATCAACAACTTTACAAAAAAATAAATGAAAATATCCGTAATCGTTCCAGTTTATAATGTAGAAAATTACCTAGAGAAGTGTCTTAATTCTTTGGTAAATCAGACTTTGGAAGAAATAGAAATTTTGGTAATTAATGATGGAAGTACTGATGGTTCTCAAAAAATAATTGATGATTTTCAGCGTAAATTCCCTCAAAAAATAAAGGCTTTTTCTAAAGAAAATGGAGGTTTGAGTGATGCGAGAAATTTCGGGATTGATAGAGCAACGGGAGAATTTTTAGCTTTTGTAGATTCTGATGATTCTGTTTCTGAAGTGATGATGGAAGAAATGTATCATTTAGCAATAAAAAATAAGGCGGAACTGGTGATTTGTAACCTTCAAAAAGTGGATGAAAACGGAAATGTGACGCAAAAACTGACTCAAATTCCTAATTTATCAGAGAAAATTGATCTGGAAAAGAATTTTTCTGTATTTTCTGACATCTCTTATTTTGCTTGTAATAAAATTTTCAAAAGAGAACTTTTTGAAGGGAAAAGATTTCACAAAGGGATGCATTTTGAAGATATTGAATTGATTCCTCAAATCTTGCTTCAATGTAAGACTTTAGCAAAAACAGATGCTTATCATTATCAATATTTAGAGAGAAGTAATTCTATCTCCAAGTCTCATACAGAAAGAGGTTTGGATATTTTGAAGGCGGTTGAACATGTAGAAATTGCTTTTGAGAACTCTGTATATTCTAATAAGAAAAAAGAGTTGAAGGGATTTCAGATTTTAGAAGGGGTTTATACGTTTTTGGCTTATTTGGCTTATGTAAAAGATGAGGAGGTTTACCATAAAATGTCTTCAGAATTGCAAAGATTTATCAAAAAAAGGGACATTTCTTTTAAAGAAAAGATTAGTTATAAAAGGTTTGGTGAAAATTATCTCTTATCTTTGCCCATTGAAAAACAAATTTATTATCTGCTGTGCTTCTTAAGATTAGGAAGTTTGGTGAGAAAAATATTATAAAACACAAATGGTATTTCTACATCCTGTATTTACATTTTTATTTGTATTTATGGCAGTTACGAGCTATTTAGAACTTTATGTTCTAAAGAAGAAAACGCCATTTTTCTTAATTACAGTAGGTGTTTCATTAATAATATTGTCGGGTTTTAGATATTTTGTTGGTGCAGATTATCCTATTTACCGCAATCTTTATACTGGTTTTTCAATTTACACAGATTATTCAGATGTATTCAAAAAGGCTACATTTCAACCAACATCAGAACAGATAGAGTGGATTTATGTTTTACTCAACAAAGTTTTATTTGATCTAGGAATGCCATTTTATATGGTGACGTTCTTAATGGTTTTAATGTCTGTAAGCCTTAAATTTACTACAATATATCAAAATTTAGCATTGCCGGTTTTAGGAGCATTTATGTATTTTATGCCTTTGTTTTTCTTCGAAGATTCGGGACAGATAAGGCAAGGAATGGGGGTTGCAGTTTGTGTATTTTCTTTTCGGTATATAAAAGAGAGAAATCTCCCGATGTTTATCTTAATGATGTATATTGCTTTAGGATTTCATAAAACAGCGATTGTTTTTTTTCCAGCGTATTGGATTGTTAAAATCCCAATGAACAGTAATAGAATATTAACTGTAATAATCATAGCCATTTTACTTTCACCTTTTGAAGTATTTAGAATTTTTGGAAGTTTAATTGAGTCTGTAGGGTCCCAAGATATTTCTGATGGTTATTCAGGTTATGTAGATGACAGTCAGTTTGGGCAGTCAGTAGCATTTGGTTTAAGTGATATTGTTAAAATTTTCTTTATTTATATTTTAGTTAAATATGATAAAGAAGGTTGTAAAGAAGTGTATTATTATGAATACATGAGGAATTTAGCAGTTTTTGGATTATTCCTTTTTTATATCTTTAGAGGAAACAGAATTTTTGCGATTAGACTACCTGGTTCTTACATGTTTTTTATGAGCGTTTTTGTGGTGCCTAGTTTAATATATGCAGTAAGATATAAAGTACAAAAAATGATGTTTTCTGGCGTAATGGTCTATTTATTTTTAATGTATTTTAATTTTTCTAAAGGGAACGGAAAAGGAGGAAACTTTACTCCCGATAAATATAGAAATCATTTGTGGCTTAGATAATGCTTATGGATAAAATAGACTTATTATTTAGGGATTTTGATTTTCCTGTTTTTTATATAAAAGTAACGATGTCATTCATCACATCATTACTAATTACTTATTTTTCGATACCAACCATCATTAAGATTTCAAGAAGAAAAAATCTTATGGATGAACCTGGGCAAAGGAGTTCGCACGAAAGAAAAGTTCCAAATCTTGGTGGGATAGCATTGTTTTTTGCCATATCTGTATGCGCATCTATATTTGCATATCAGTTGTTTGATAATTATAAATTTCTATTTGCTTCGCTGGTTATCTTACTTTATATTGGTGTGATGGATGATGTCGTAGTAATGAGAGCATATAAAAAATTACTCGCTCAAATTATTGTTTCAACACTACTTGTCATTGGTTCAGATGTTAGGATTAGAAATCTTTTTGGCGTTTTTGGACTTTATGAGCTTAATTATTTTTTAAGTGTTATTTTCAGTATAATTACATTTATTATACTCATTAATGCATTTAATTTAATTGATGGGATTGATGGACTTGCAGGAAGTTACGGAATTATCTGTTTTGCACTTTTTGGCATAAGTTATTACAGACTAGGAGAATATAACTATCCACTTGTAATCTTATCAACAAGTATTATTGGTGCAATTCTCGGATTTTTATATTATAACCTCTCAGATAGGAGCAAAAAAATTTTTATGGGAGATACAGGCTCTATGCTTCTAGGTTTTCTATTGACATTTACATCTATTTGTTTTATGGATATTTTTATTGTAAAGAAAGTACAAGGAGCGGTATTTTATCATTTAAATACAGCACCAGTAATGGCAATAGCAATTATGATTTTGCCAATAATAGATACTCTAAATGTTATTATTATAAGGTTAGCGGAAAAAAGGTCTCCTTTTGATGCGGATAAAAACCATATTCATCATAAATTATTGAAACTCGGGATTACACACAAACGAGCTACACTTTACATCATTTCTTATTATTTATTTATTGTGATTATTTCTTATTTTTTAAGACATATAGAAGTTAATTTATTGTTGATCATAATTCTTTTACTAGGGTTTTTGGGTGCCTATTTGCCAGATTTTTTCTATAAAAGAAAAATTAATAATTAAATATTATCTTTGCCAAAGTTTAAAAATACAATGAAAAAAATTAGATTATTCCTTTTATTACCACTTGTAATGCTCTTTGTTTCTTGTTTAGGGATCAAAGACGTAAGATATTTACAACCTAACGAAAATCTTCAACTTAACTCTGAAGGTTTAATTCCTTATGATAATATTCCTAAATATAGAGTGACAAGACATGATGTTTTGAAGCTTAATATCATAACAACTCCAAAGGGTGATGCAGCACAGTTTTATTCTAGCATGAATGCTCAGCAATCTGGTGGTGGAGATTTCTATTTTTCAGGATTGAATATAGACGAGGAAGGCTATGTATATGTAATGGGTATGGGAAAAATAAAAGCCGAGGGAAGGACAATTCCTGAAATCGCCGCCGAAATGCAACAAAAAGTTAATGAAAATTTTTTACCTGAAAAATCAGAAGTACGACTCTTTTTAGAAGGAATTAGATATACTTTTATCTCTGATGTAAACGGCAAAAATTTTGTAAAGACTACACCTAGAGCTACACTCAGTATTATAGACGCTATTGCAGAAAGCGGAGGTTTAGATAAACAAGTGGATAGAAAAAACATCATAGTCTATAGACAACTTCCAGAAGGTATAAAAAAAGCACAAATAGATTTAACCCGAGAAGATGTTCAAAATTCACCTTACTTTTGGGTTCAGAACGGAGATACATATATGTTTAATACAAGACCTAGAAGCTTCTATGGCTTCGGTAAAGAGCCTATACAAACATTAACTACAGGGATTAGTTTAGTCACCACTGCATTGTCTATTTATTTACTATTTTCAAGATTTTAAACAATGATTCCAGAAAATAAAACGAAAGAAAATATAAAAGAGGTTTCAGAAAAAGATAAGATAGGGTCTTTTGATTTTTTTGATATTACTCACTTTATCAAGAGATTGATAAAAAATTGGTATTGGTTTCTGCTTTTGGGTATTACAGGATACACAATAGCATATATTTATAACAAATATTATGCACAAAGAATATACGCATCTAGTACAACTATAAGTATATCTAATAACTCTTCTAGTTACTTTACTCCCAACCAATCTATTAATTTCATATGGGGACAAAGTGGAAATACAGAAGGGATGTATCTTAAAAAACTACTTTTATCTAGAACACATAATGAATTTTTAGCCCAAAAATTAGACCTTTTTGTAAATTACACAACTAAAGGAAGACTTAAGAGCACTTTTTTAGATAAGAACGATTCGCCAGTTTTTTTTGTAATAGATAAAGAGCATCTACAAATTGTAAATGTACCAATTACCATTATGCCTATGTCTGATGACAGGTATGAAATATCCCTGCCAGAAAACTTTAAAGGAAATAATTTATATAATTATAAAACAGAAACTTTTAAGAGGGTAGATAATTATACTAGAGTTCCCAATAAAATAATTAAAGTAGGAGAATGGTATGAAACAGCATTTCTGAAATTTAAATTAGACAAAAATTTTCAGCCAAGAGATATTAATGTTGAAAACGTCGTGGTAAATTTAGCAACGATTGATCAAACAGTAAATGACATTAAGGCTAATATTTCTGTAGATTTTGATTCCGAGATTTCATCATTTATGATTATTACCAAAAAAGGATATAATCTTAATAATACGGTAAGTTTTCTTAACAAAAGCATAGAAGCTTTGAAAGAAAAAAGAATGGTTGATAAATCTACTGTTGATCTAAGAACCGTTAAATTCATTAAAGAAAATCTAGCAAAAGCAAAAATAAAGTTAGATTCTAGTACAGCTGCTTTAAATGCTGTTAAAGTACAAGAGAAAATGACGGATGAAAAAGGCGATGTAGAAGGTATTCTTTCTAAAATAAAAAATTTAGAAGAGAAAAAAGTAGAAATTCTAACAAAAGTAGATGCCTTAAACTCTATCAAAAACTCAGTAGGAAGAAATATTGATGATTTAATTAATATTAATACTGCGGGTGTAGAAGATCCTAGTTTTAATGCATCAGTCTCAGAACTAAAATCATTGTATAAGCAAAGAGCAGAAATGGTTAAAATCTATACTCCTAGATCAGAGCCTATACAAGAAATCAACAGATTAATCAACGAAGCCAAGGGCGCTTCTAATAAACATCTGAAGAGATATTATGATGTTTATGGAGGGCAGTTAGCAAAGGTAAATCAAGAGATTTATAACTTTGAATCTAGTTTAGGGACTTTACCTTTTAAGCAGCAAAGATTTTTAGATGCGCAAAGAGGTTATACAATAGATGCAGCAACATATAATACGCTTTTAGAAAAGCTTTCTGAAGCAGAAATGCGCCTAAAAATTAATGTTTCTGATATTTCTGTGATTGATGAAGCAAAAAATCTTGGACAAGGACCTATTTCTCCCAATACAGGCTTAATTAGAAATGCACTTCTTGCAATAGCACTACTAATACCATTTCTTATTTTGTTGTTAGCAGAGTTGCTAGATAATAAAATACGAGTAATAAAAGAACTAATAAATGCTACTAAAATTCCTTTATTGGGAGTAATTGGCAAGAATAATCATGATAATAATTTAACGGTTTTAGAACAGCCTAAATCCTCTGTTGCAGAAGCATTTAGAGGAGTTAGAGCAAATCTTAAATTTTTATATAAAGAAGATGGTAATAGCACAGTAATATTGGTGACGTCTTCTGTTGGTGGAGAAGGTAATACATATGTTTCGC
>JAYRDY010000141.1:0-5971 GCA_041909215.1 Cloacibacterium sp.
AATAAATTAGTAGAAAACAAATCTAGAATTTTTAATGAAAAATTACCAATATTATATTTAAAATTTCGTTTTAATAAAAAGTAAAGATTGTGAAAACATTATTTTAAAGACAAATCTCATTGAAATTTACTAATATTGCAAAAACTTTCAATAAAAAATTATTATGAAAATCACAGAAAAACTTATTGTATCATTTTTAATAATTACTGTCGTTATTGGCATTTATTTTTTTTACACCAACAAAGATTTTTACGCTTATTTAGTACAAGAAGATGGTTTTTTTGAAAATCTAACTTCAATATTTTTGTTTTTGAGCTCATTTTATTTATTTTACTTTTTTATCAGCAACATTAAATTGAAATCTATTTGGTGGAAAATGGGAATAATAATCATGATTATAGGATTATTTTTCGGTGCTGGAGAAGAAATCTCTTGGGGCCAAAGAATTTTTCATATAGAATCTAGTAAATTTTTCAATGAAAATAATTCTCAGAAAGAAACTAATCTTCACAATATGATAGTAGATGGAGTAAAATTAAATAAGCTAATATTTTCTAATTTATTATCAATTATATTTAGTATCTATTTTTTAATTCTACCGATTTTATGGAGAAAAAATAATTTTATTAAAAAGACTATTAATCAATTTGGAATTCCTATTGCCAATAACTATCAAGTAATAATATTTATGATAAGTTCTTTAATAATAATATTATCTATTTCTAATGAAAGAAAATGGGAAATTTGGGAATACACATTTGCTTTAACAATGTTTCTAATTGTACTAAACCCACTTAATAAAAAAGAAATAATTGAATAATTTTGTTACATTTTTTTAATTAAGTATAAAAAATTTCTTTTTCTATCTGTGTTATTTTTAGATTGAGTTGACTCTTCATTATCGTCATAATGAGATATGTATTTTACCTTATATTTTTCAGTTTGCAAAGAATCTATTTTATAATTATCTAGTTTTGGAAATGTTATAATATAAAATTCATTTTCTTTAGGAATTTTATTTTTTAGATCAATTTCCGGAATATTTTCTCCATATCGAAACCATACTTCTGGCTCATAAACTTTATAGCTATATAGCTTTTTGTTAGTTTTATTGATAAAAAATTTGGCCGATTCTAAGCTTTTATAATTTTTATTATTAAAAAACATTTCATCTAATTTTGGCAAACCAAATAGAACGACTGAATGCATCATTATCAAGACTGAAAAAAAGGCATTTTTAAAATTATTTTTATAAGAATATATCATTATTAAAAATGAAATTCCTGCTAGAACTATGACCAAAAGTATAGACCAAATATTGAATTTTGTTTTATACAATACAAGTCCAATTATACTGAAACCTATTAAGCTAATTAAAAAGTATGCCACCTTATTGACTATTTTTTCCCATTTTAAAAGTTTAAAACTTTCGTTGATATAAGAAATGTAGAATGCTGTAGTAACAGCCAAAGGAATAAACATTGGATATAAATATCTTTCCTTTTTTGAGGGTACTAATGATAAAAACAAGAAAACAAAAGCTGTCCACCAAAAAAACATTTTATACTCATTTTTAAATTCAGTTCTATTTTTTATGTATTTATAAGCTAGTCCAAAAATTGAAAAAACAGCCCAAACACCTGCTTGAACAGGAAAACTAAAATATCTAGTAAATGGCTTCACATCTCTATTTCCTCTTGCCATAAATTCTTTATATATAATTTTCATAAACTCATCACTGTCATATAAATAGATGTACGCATACCATGATAACCCGATAAGTAAAGTGACAAAAACACATATCAAAATGTATTTTAAGTTTTTGAATTTAGGAAAACCAAATGAAATAATATAAGCTATAAAAAATGGTAAAACTATTGTATAATGCCCTGTAGGACCTTTACACAAGAATGAAAGACCAAAAAACAAACCAGAAATTAGATAATTTTTTAAAACTGAAACATCTTTTAAACCTAGTATAAAATAGTACAAGCCGATTGTAGCAAAACTATAACTATAAATATCCCAATTTGCTCTTCTACCCACATAAATAATTAAAAATGAAGTAGAAAATAGGATTGCTGCAGTGAAAGCTAGCTTTTTGTCTGTAAAAATTTTGGTGATTTTATATAAAAATATTACATTTAAAATAGAAAACAATGCTGCTGGTATTCTCAATGCCCATATGTTTTGAGTAGAAAAAAGCCATCCGAAAATTGCACTAAACCAAGTTGGCATTGGTGGTTTTTCATAGCGAGGCAGATTATTCATGGTCGTAAAAATCCAATTACCATTTTCTACCATATCCCTAGCACTCAAGAAATTTCTGGCTTCCATAATATCTACATACAACAAACCTATATGCGTAAAAAATAGTATTATTCCACTTAATAATAATAGTAAAATATAATTTTCTTTTATTCTCATATTGTTTATTTTAATGCAAATCTATACATAAACTTCTTATTTTTCGTATTTTTGCGAAAAATATTCAAACTTTCAATATGAATCAAGATTTGATCTACTCTGTTATAGTTCCTCTATACAATGAAGAAAAAAATGTACATCTTTTATTAGACAAAATAACTGATGTAATGCAAAATTACAAATACGAAATTATTTTGATAGATGACGCTTCTACAGACAATACAGTAAAAGAAATTTTGAAATACAATCATCCAAATGTAAAATTATTAGAATTTAAAAAAAATTACGGACAAGGTTCTGCATTAATGGCTGGTTTCGATGCTGCTATAGGAGACTATGTAATTACTCTAGATGGTGATTTACAAAACGACCCTATAGATATACCCATGATGGTAAAAACCTTAGAAGAACAAAATGCAGATTTAGTAGTAGGCAATAGACAAAAAAGACAAGATAATATTATCCGAACAATACCATCTAGGATTGCAAATTGGATTATTAGAAAATCTACTAAATTAGAAATAAAAGATCAAGGATGTGCATTAAAAGTATTCACAAATGAAACCGCAAAAGAACTCAACCTATATGGTGAAGGACATCGTTTTATAAGCATCTCTGCACACCTCAATGGAGCAAAAATCACCGAAGTAAATGTGAAACATCACCCAAGACAATTTGGAGTTTCTAAATACGGAATGAATAGAACTTTTAAAGTAATCAATGATTTACTATTAATTCTTTTTCAAAAAAAATATTCACAAAAACCAATTTATCTTTTTGGAAACATAGGTTTATCTATTTTTTTATTAGGTACTTTTATTAGCATTTATCTTTTATTTTTAAAAATATTTGGGCACGAAATAGGCCAAAGACCTCTATTGATTTTAGGTATATTATTTATCTTCATAGGTATACAATTTTTTACTACTGGAATAATAATAGATATGTTAATGAAAACCTATTTTGAATCTCAAAATAAGCGACCGTTCAACATAAGAAAAATTACAACTTTTGAAAAAAAATAAGATTAATAGATACTTAAAAAACATCGGTAAAATACTTATAAGTGTAATTTTACTGTATTTTGTTTTTCAAAAAATTCCTTTTCGGGAAGTGACAAAATTGTGGTCTAATATCAATTTCATTTATCTTTTGATTGCATCTTTGCTTTTTTTAGCCTCTCAGATTATTTCTACTAAAAGACTCGAACTATTTTTTAAGGCAAATAATTTTCATTTGAGCTTCTATAGCAATCTAAAACTTTATTTTATAGGAATGTTCTATAACTTTTTTATCCCAGGAGGAATAGGTGGAGACGCATTCAAAGTATATATTTTGAATAAAAATTTTGACTGGAATGCTAAAAAAATCACTTCTTCACTTTTTAATGACCGATTAAGTGGACTTTTAGCCATTTGCACACTGATTTTAGCGATTTCTTTCAATCTATTCGAAATAAAATATTTTCCTATCATAATTGTGTTAGAAGTTATCGGTATTTTTTTTACCTATTTTTTAACCAAAAAAATGTTTTCAAGCTATAGATTTATATTTTTTAAAGCTTTTTTCTACTCTATTTTAGTCCAAGTTTTACAAGTAATATGCTTTATATTTATTCTATTAAGTTTCAATGTCACCAACAATTTCAGTATTTATTCTGTAATATTTTTAGCAAGTTCCATATTAAGTTTAATTTCATTTGCAGGCATTGGCATTAGAGAAATGCTCTTTCTACAAGCGTCTAAATGGTTTGGCTTTCAGTCAGAGATTGCTGTTTCAGCCTCTTTAATTTTCACCATCATTACTGCATTTTTTTCACTATTTGGTGTGATATTCCAAATAAGAAAGTTAAATTTGAAACTTTCAATATTATGATGAATTTTATTAAAAACAATTTAGCTAATGCACTTACTCTCGGCAATTTATTTTGCGGAAGCATTGCCGTAATCCATATTATTAATAATGATTATCAAATTGCTGCAATATGCCTAGTACTATCGTTGGTTTTAGATTTTTTTGATGGTTTTGTTGCCAGAGCACTCAAATCTAATTCTAATCTTGGCGCTCAGCTAGATTCTTTGGCAGACATGGTAAGTTTTGGTGTAGCGCCTGGTTTAATTATGTTCAATTTATTAGAACCTTTTGGCAGTTCTTTTCTAGGATTAAATTTACCCTTCGAAATAAAATATTTAGGATTACTAATCACTGTTTTTTCGTGTCTTAGATTGGCAATTTTCAATTTAGACGAAGAGCAAACCTACTATTTTAAAGGACTTAATACACCAAGCAATACAGTTCTTATTTTCGGGATTTCTTACATTTTATTAGAAAAACTATCTCCAAAAATCTTTGAAATGGAGATTTATCAAATAGGTCTAATTTTATTAACATTCCTCAGTTCTTGGCTTTTGATTTCTCCAATCAAAATGATTGCGATGAAATTCAAATCTAAAAAACTAGAAGACAATTATCCAAAAGTATTTTTAGTAATTGGCGCATTGCTTATTTTGGCATTTTTTCAATTAACGGGCATTCCGTTAGTTATCATTTACTACATTATTATTTCACTAATTTTTCAAAAACAATTGTAAAGGTAAGTCGCGACTTGCCGCTAACAAATTCAATATTATGAATCTAAAACTCCATAAACCACTTTGTATTTTCGATTTAGAAACCACAGGCATCAATATCTCAAAAGATAAAATTATAGAAATCTGTATTCTGAAAGTTTTTCCAGATGCTTCAAGAGAAAGCAAAACTTGGTACGTTAATCCAGAAATGCCAATTCCGGCAGAATCTACTGCTGTACACGGAATTACCGACGAAGATGTAAAAGATTCTCCCACTTTTAAAGAATTGGCGCCAAAAATTATCGACATGATTAAAGATTCGGATTTAGGAGGTTTTAATTCGAATAGATTTGATATTCCGCTTTTGGCAGAAGAACTTTTGAGAGCAGGTTATGATTTTGATTTATCTAAACACAAACCAATTGATGCACAAACTATTTTCCATAAAATGGAACCAAGAAATCTTGGTGCAGCGTATCAATTTTACTGTGGGAAATCATTAGAAAATGCCCATTCTGCAGAAGCTGATACTTTGGCAACTTTTGAAGTTCTGGATGCTCAAGTAGAAAAATATGCAGATTTACCGAATGATATTGCTGCTTTAAGCGAGTTTTCTTTCCATAATAAATTTGCAGATTTAGCTGGTTTTATCGCTTTTGATGATAAAAACGAAGAAATCTTCACGTTTGGGAAATATAAAGGACAAAAAGTGAAAGAAGTTTTCACGAAAGATATTGGTTATTTTGGATGGATCCAAAATGCTGATTTCCCGCTTTATACGAAGAAAGTTTTGACTAAAATTCAGTTGAGAAGTAAGTTTTAAAAAAAATAACAATGAAAAAGTATTTAAACTATGATATTCTAAGCTCATTTTCTTGGATTCTATTTGGAATTTTGTTAGGCAAAAAATACTATTTTGAGAATGAATATTTTATATTTATAATTATTCTTTTTATATCAATTTTACAATCAAT
>JAYRDY010000142.1:0-5944 GCA_041909215.1 Cloacibacterium sp.
CAACTTGTTTTTCGTTTGGCGTAATGCTATTCACAGATTCAATTTCTCGGGAAACAATATTCAGGTCGTTTGTAATTCTCTTGGTGATTTCTGGATATAGCTCTATTTTGTCCTGTAAAAAACTTTTCAGTTTTTCAAGCTCCAATTTGTATTGATTGATTTCTTCTGGATTTTTTCTTTCCAAAACGATTATGGTAAGTTCTGGAGCATTTTTGATAAAATCCAATTCCTTTATGGTATTTGTTTCTTTGTCAAAAACAAATGCTTGTTTTGAAAAACCCAATTGAGCAGAATTCCGATTGTCATTAACATCATATCGTGCTTTTGATTCAGAATACTGAATTTTTTCTTTGCTCTTTTCCAGTATTTCTGACAGGTTTTTATCTCTTTCCAAAAAGATAACTTTTAGTTTCGTATTATTTTCAGTGAGTTGAAAGGTAGCTCTGTTTTTATCGTTGTCCGCAACGATAGTATATCCTTGTAGGAATTTCTGAATATCATCTGCATTTAGTTTTTTGGAGAATGATAAATCTTCATTGATAATCCCGAATTTCTTTAGTTCTTCGGTTGGTAAATTTTCATTTTGCATAATAGGTAGCGATTAATTGGTTTACTTTTATGAGGTCATTTAAAAAATGAGTAGGGTTGATGTTTTGTCCGAATTCTTTCACGGAAAAGTGAAGATGTGGTCCTGTAGAATTTCCAGAATTTCCGCTTTTGGCGATAATAAAACCAGCATTTACAAACTCTCCAACACGATAATAAATTTCGGAAAGATGGAGATAAGCGGTTTCAAAACGGTCAAAGTGTTTTATTTTGATGTAATTTCCACCACCTTTATTGTCCCAACCTGTTTCGGTAACAACTCCGTCCAAAACCGAATAGACATTTTCGTAATTAGCAGCTAAATCAATTCCGTTATGAAATTTAGATGCTCCGAAAATCGGATGCATTCTTGTTCCATAATGTGATGTAATGGAGATTTCTCTATTCAATGGCATTACAATTTTTGAATAATTCTTCTCTCTTGGTTCGTTTACAAATTCATATTGCGTCAATTTGTTTTTACTGTTTTGAGAACGAATGAGCATTTTAGTTTGGGCAACTAAAATCAAGGAATCTTGTAATTTTTGCCTATACCATTTTTTATTGTAGACAGATGAGTTTTCTTTAAGTAATGTTTTCAGAGAATCTAGTTCATTTTTTAGTTTGGCTTTTGTGGTGATATTAAAAAATTCCTTCCATGACTTTCTCTTTTTTTTCGGCTTTGGATTGTCCGTTTCTTTTACTTGCTCTATTGCTTTTGCAGATTCCGTTTTCTTCGGCAGTGTAGGTGTTAGTGTATTGAACTGTCCGAAAACTGTTATCTGAAAAGACAATATTAACAGTGCTATAAAATATTTTTCTATGGTTTTCATTTATGCTGTTTTTATATTTTCATTGACGATGAGTTCTATTTCATTATTGATTTTTCTGAAATTGGTCATCAAAACTTCTTCTTTACGATTGTTTCCTGCTTTGTCTATAAATGAATAGTAAACTGGCATCGAAACGTAATTTTGTTCTTCTTGTTTAATGGCTTTCATATCCAAGTTGATTTTTCCATTAATTGCTGATGTTTTGTATTCATCGGTATCATTTTCTTCTCCTTGAGCTATCATTCCTACCATTTCTCCTGTTCTTAATGCTGCAATTTTTCCCGCAGGAATCATAAAGTCCATCTTTTCATTAATGCTAGTTGTTGTTCCTTGCTGTGAAATAGATTGGGAAAACGATTTCTGTTTGATTTTTCCAAAGAGTTTCTCTAACCAATCGAGTGTATTTTTATCTCTTGCCGAACCAGAAAGAATATTCCCAACAATCGCTGAAATCGTATCTGCAACTTCTTTTTTATAGAACTGACGAAGCTGTGGTATTTCTTGCAATCCTAATAATACTGCAACTCTGTTGCTTCTTGCCGTGGCTACCACATTGTCGATTTTATGAATGTAAATAGTAGGAAACTCATCGGCGATAATTCCTCCTGGCAAATTATGTTTAGAATTGACCAAACGTAAAGTTCTATTCAGAACAGCAGAATACAACGCCGAATTAATATCCTGTGTTCCTGGATCGGAAGCGAGAATAATAATGGACGGATTTTCTCTGTCTGTTATTTTTAGTTCAACTTCATCACCCGAAAAAACCCAAAAACTTTCTTTTGTAGCCAATCGGGAAAGGAAAATTTTTAATGTTCCTATTTGTCCTTCCAATTGGTCAAATGCTTTGTTATCATACGCTGTTTTGAAAGGTGAAAGCAAAGAACCAATCTCTTCGTTCTTAAATAATGAATCAAAAATTTCTTGATAGCTTCTATTCATAAAAGAAAGAATGTGTGGTAAGTCTGAATATTTTCCGTTTTCTAGTTTTGCAAAAAAATAAATGCAGGAAGCTAGAAAATTAATGGCTGATTGTGTGAAAAAAGCTTCAGAGCCACCTCCCGAACTCGAGCCTCCTTTTTGCAATGATGACACCATTGATTCTGCCATTTCTTGTGCTTCCGCCAAAGTTTGAATATATTTTTTATGAAACGGATTGACTCTCCTTGATTTTTCCACCTCATTTAAGTTAATTACATGAAAGCTGTAATTATAATCCGAATCTTTGCTTTTTTTCAGCAGGTAGTGGTAGTATGCAATCTGTGCCAAATCTGGAAATTTAAAATCATAAATGCAAAGACAAAAACCTTTGGCAATCATCTGTCGAATGGCAGGATTAATGACTCCGAAAGATTTCCCAGAACCTGGTGTTCCAATGACCATTGTTCCACGAAAAGGATTCAGATTAATCCAACCTTTATTGCTTTTGCCTTTGTATCTGAATAAATAAGGAATATTGATATTGGTTTCCGATTTTATCAATTCCTGATTTTGATCAAAAGATTCTTCCTCTACGTTCCATCGGTCTTTTCCCATCTTTTGCTGCATCAATTTTGAAATACTGTCAGCTCCCATTTGAAGAATTACTGCTCCTAAAAATGAAAAAACAGCATAAATAACCTGATAGAGATTAATGCCTGGAAATACTTTGGGGAGTTTCACATTTCCAGCTTCATTCTGCACAATCAGAGATGAAAAAATCATGATTAATCCTAATACCATAGGAACCACAATCTCTGTAGAAATATTTAAGTCTTTCTTCTTCTTGGCTTTTGTTCCAACAGCGACCAATCCGATTAAAACTAATGTTGTAAACTTGGCATTGATAGGTGGATAAATAAAACTCATTTTTGAAAAATTTTTCAATAAATTGGAAAGTACAGGGATATTGGCATGAAGATAAAAAAGCGATGCACAATCTAATGCCACAATCGCATACACTGCTTTTTGCAGGAATCCGTAAATCTTAATTTGATGTTGTTGCTCTTGCATTAAGAATAATTTTCGAAATATTGATTCAGAAGTTTATGTTCTTCTAGTAAATTATGGTGCAGCTTTTGTTGTTGTTCTTGCAAATTTTTGTGTTGTTCCTGTATTGCAAGAAGATGGGCGTTCAACAGATTCAATTGATTAATTAATTCATGTCCTCTTTTTTCGACGCTCTCAATAATGTATGAGCGATTTGCTTCTTCAGATATTTTCTCATACCAATCTTTAAGGTTTAATAGCTTTTCATAGTCATTTATGAGTTCTTTTCCTTTTTTATCAAAAAGGATTATTGTAATAGAAAAGTAGCTAAATATTAATAGCATGAGTGCGAAGCACAGTATAATTGAAAAAATTTCCATTGTATTAATAATTAAAAGGTATCTGCTTTTAGAATGTCCGAATAGTTGATCTTCATTTCAATGGTGCGTCCTGAAAGTTGTTCTTCAATTAATCGTATCATCATCACTTTTGAGTTTGGAAAAGTGAATTTTTTAAAGACATAAATATTTCTGAAATTTTTACGGAAGTGTTTTTGAGGATTCAGTTGAAAAACGGGAGTCATCTCAATACTCTGATTGTTTGTGGCTTTATATATTATTTTGTCTTCTATAGAGAATTTCAAGTCATCAATGTCATAACTCAAATTGGAGTTGTTTTTAACCGTCATATCTAAAAATATGTAGTCACTCATTACATAAACATTGTTCAACTGAATATTGAGTTGAAGATTTTTCTCTTTCCTGATTGGATTTTTTTCTGATTTTTTCTGAATAATATCCATTGCAAACTTTCTCAATTCAAGATTAGAAAACACCATTTTATCAAACTCAATCGGTTGAATATCCTCTGGTTGAATATGAATATTGGTAACTGTATTCAAGTTTTCGAAATTTCTGTAAATGGCTTTGTACTGCGCAATAAACGATTGTCCGACTACCGTTATAATTCCAACAGTATCTCCGCTGGAAAATAAAACAGGTTTTATTATTTTTTCTTTTTGATTAACGTCAGGATTGTCAGTAATTTTAATTCTGGCAATATTGGTAGCTGGTAAATCTCCTGTGAGTTTTTGTGTAGATAAGTCAATGTATTGAATCGGTTCTGGTGAAATAATATGCAGGTTGATGTCTTCTGTAATTTCTATTTCTGGTAAATCAGAAATGATTTGTTCTTTTGTTGCCGTTTGTGCAGTTAAAAATTGAGCTGTACTTAGTAACAGACTATATAATATCGTTCTCATTATTTTATTTTTTGTTGGTTTTGTAAATCTTTCAATTGTTTTTCGTCAATCAGAAATACATAAGAATTGTATTTCAACTTGGCTTTGTTGGTTTTAATCAGGTTGGCAATGGATTTGGAAGTAGATGTAAATAATTTAGAACCTAGACTGGTGAAAAATCCTTGTCCGCCCATATCCATTTGAGTTCCTTGGACGGAATTACTTCCCATTTCCCGAATCATATCTCTGAAAACACTTTGGGGTACATACAATCCTTTCATACCATCCACATCATAAATGGAAAGATTGACTGGGAAAATTTCTCCTTTGGTAAATACGGATACAATTGTAAGATTAACTCTTTGCATTGAAAATCCTGAAATCTGACCATATAAAATGGAGCCTTTGCTTATTTTTCTGTTGCTTACGAAGATGTCTTCCAACAATCGAAATCTAATCCTGCTCCCAAGAAATCCTTTGTTGTTTTCATCAATCACTGCTTTGATAAAACTGTTTTCTTTTTCTTTATAAAAAGCATTGAAATCATTATTAATTCCAGATTTACTGACATTGAAAGTGGAATTAAGAAACTCATCCATTTTTTCTTTACTGGTTTTGAGTCTCTGTTCAGCTGCTAGTTTGCTTTGATATTCTGGATCTCGTGCTTTTTCTAAAGAATCCATGACCAGCATTTGCTGTTTCAGATATTTTACGGGATCTTGTGGCTCATTTTTGGATTGAGCTTTCGGACTTTCTGCATCATATCCATTTTCTTGTTTTCCGTAAGATTTGTCATTCAGCATCCTGATAATTTCAGAAGACCTTTGGTAATCTTTATCTTCTCTCTGAGATGAATTAGGGCTATAATAAGAAGATTGATTTCCTTTTTCACGATATTGATTTTGTCTTGAAGAAACGGCTTTTAATGAATCGATTTTTCTTTTTTGAGCTAGTGATAATTGGTCATCATAGTTGTATAAGCTGTCTTCTTCTTTGTCTAGTCCCTCCAACATGGTTCTGTTGTCATCTTTTTTGAAAAATGCATCATACGCATCATTCTTTGTCATAATAGAATCTTGCGTTTCACCAAGTGAAAGAGACAATTCTTTAGGTTGGTCTTTTGTCGAAGTCTCTTCTTTGGTAAATTGTGCACCTACATAGACAAATAGCAATAAAAATGGTAATGCTATAAGTGGCAAGATGTATTTTTTCTGTTTGAAATCAAGTTTTTTCATTGAGTTATTATTTTAGATAAATTGCCTCCAGTACTACTGGCATTTTTTAATTTTTGGTATTGGTTAAACAAGTAGTCAATTCG
>JAYRDY010000143.1:0-5767 GCA_041909215.1 Cloacibacterium sp.
CTACTTCTTCAAATCGTGATGATTCATTTTCCATCATATTTTTTAAGTTGTTTTAAAAGAAATTTAAATTGATTTATCTCCTAAATTTTCGTGATTTTTCTTGTTCTTCCGACTGTTCTTCTTGCACCTCTCGATTTCGATTGGCATCTTCATACATGTCTCTGTCTTTCACATTCAGTTGAACATCAGAATTATTTTCTTTTGCAATTTGTTTTTCGTCTGGCTTTATACTGTTCACAGAATCAATTTCTCGGGAAACAATATTCAGGTCGTTTGTAATTTTCTTGGCGATTTCTGGATATAGGTCTATTTTATCGTAGAGAAAGTTTTTCAGCTTTTCAAGTTCCAATTTGTATAGTCTGATTTCTTCTGGATTTTTTCTTTCCGTAACGAGTTTGGTAAGTTCTGGAGCATTTTTGATAAAATCCAATTCCTTTATGGTACTCGTTTCTTTGTCAAAAACAAATGCTTGTTTTGAAAAACCTAGTTGAGCAGAATTCCGATTGTCATTAACATCATATCGTGCTTTTGATTCAGAATACTGAATTTTTTCTTTGCTCTTTTCCAGAAGTTCAGCAATACTTTTATCCCTTTCTAAGAAGATAACTTTTAGCTTGGTATTATTTTCAGTAAGTTGAAAAGTAGCTCTGTTTTTGTCGTTGTCTGCAACGATGGTATATCCTTGTAGGAATTTCTGAATATCATCTGCATTTAGTTTTTTGGAGAATGATAAATCTTCATTGATAATGCCGAATTTCTTAAGTTCTTCGGTTGGTAAATTTTCATTTTGCATAATAGGTAGCGATTAATTGGTTTACTTTTATAAGGTCATTTAAAAAATGGGAAGGGTTGATGTTTTGTCCGAATTCTTTCACGGAAAAGTGCAGATGCGGTCCAGTTGAATTTCCTGAATTTCCACTTTTGGCGATAATGAATCCCGCTTTTACAAACTCTCCGACACGATAATAAATTTCAGAAAGATGGAGATAAGCCGTTTCAAAACGGTTAAAGTGATTGACTTTGATATAATTCCCACCACCATTATTGTCCCAGCCTGTTTCCGTAACGATTCCGTCAAGAACCGAATATACATTTTCGTAATTCGCAGCCAAATCAATTCCGTTATGAAATTTAGATGCTCCGAAAATCGGATGCATTCTTGTTCCATAAGGTGATGTAATGGAGATTTCTCTATTCAATGGCATTACGATTTTTGAAAAATTCTTCTCTCTTGGTTTATTTACAAAATCGTATTGAGTCAATTGGTTCTTACCATTTTGAGAATAAATGAGCATTTTAGTTTGGGCAACTAAAATCAGGGAATCCTGCATTTTTTGTCTATCCCATTTTTTGTTGTTGGCGGATGAATTTTCTTTAAGTATCGCTTTCAAGGAATCTAGTTCATTTTTTAGTTTGGCTTTTGAGGTAATGTTAAAAAAATCCTTCCACGACTTTCTTTCTTTTTTTAGCTTCGGATTGTCTGTTTCTTTTACTTGCTCTATTGCTTTTGCAGATTCCGTTTTCTTCGGCAGTGTAGGTGTTAGTGTATTGAACTGTCCGAAAATTGTTATCTGAAAAGACAATATTAACACTGCTATAAAATATTTTTCTATGGTTTTCATTTATGCTGTTTTTATATTTTCATTGACGATGAGTTCTATTTCATTATTGATTTTTCTGAAATTGGTCATCAAAACTTCTTCTTTGCGATTGTTTCCTGCTTTGTCTATAAATGAATAGTAAACTGGCATCGGAACGTAATTTTGTTCTTCTTGCTTAATGGCTTTCATATCCAAGTTGATTTTTCCATTAATTGCTGATGTTTTGTATTCATCGGTATCATTTTCTCCTCCTTGCGCAATCATTCCCACCATTTCTCCAGTTCTCAATGCTGCAATTTTTCCTGCGGGAATCATAAAGTCCATCTTTTCGTTAATGCTAGTTGTTGTTCCTTGTTGCGAAATGGATTGAGAGAACGATTTTTGCTTGATTTTTCCAAATAATTTTTCAAGCCACTCCAAGGTGTTTTTATCTCTCGCTGAACCAGAAAGGATATTTCCCACAATCGCAGAAATAGTATCAGCCACTTCTTTTTTATAAAACTGACGAAGCTGTGGTATTTCTTGCAATCCTAATAATACCGCAACTCTGTTGCTTCTTGCTGTGGCTACCACATTGTCGATTTTATGAATGTAAATGGTCGGAAACTCATCGGCAATAATTCCACCAGGTAAATTATGTTTGGAATTAACCAAACGTAATGTTCTATTCAGAACAGCAGAATACAACGCCGAATTAATATCCTGTGTTCCAGGGTCAGATGCGAGAATTAGAATGGACGGATTTTCTCTGTCGGTAATTTTCAATTCGACTTCATCTCCCGAAAAAACCCAAAAACTTTCTTTGGTTGCTAATCGGGAAAGGAAAATTTTTAATGTTCCTATTTGTCCTTCTAACTGATCAAACGCTTTGTTATCATACGCTGTTTTGAAAGGCGAAAGCAAAGAAAAAATTTCTTCATTGGTAAAAAGGGTGTCGAAAATTTCTTTATAACTTCTGTTCATAAAAGAAAGAATATGAGGCAAATCTGAATATTTTCCATTTTCTAATTTTGCAAAATAGTAAATGCAGGAAGACAGAAAATTGATGGCTGATTGAGTGAAAAAAGCTTCGGAACCACCTCCCGAATTCGAACCTCCTTTTTGCAAAGATGACACCATTGATTCTGCCATTTCTTGTGCTTCCGCCAAAGTTTGGATGTATTTTTTATGAAATGGATTTACTCTTTTTGATTTTTCAACTTCATTCAGGTTAATCACATTGAAACTATACTTGTAATCAGATTCTTTGCTTTTTTTCAGCAGGTAATGGTAGTATGCAATCTGTGCTAAATCTGGAAATTTAAAATCATAAATACAAAGACAAAAACCTTTTGCAATCATTTGACGGATAGCAGGATTAATGACTCCAAAAGATTTTCCAGAACCGGGTGTTCCAATCACCATTGTTCCACGAAAAGGATTCAGATTAATCCAACCTTTATTGCTTTTTCCTTTATATCTGAATAAATAAGGAATATTGATATTGGTTTCCGATTTTATCAGTTCTTGATTTTGGTCGAAAGATTCCTCCTCTATGTTCCATCGGTCTTTTCCCATCTTTTGTTGCATCAATTTTGAAATGCTGTCAGCTCCCATTTGAAGAATTACTGCTCCTAAAAAAGAAAGTGTCGCATAAATAATCTGATAGAGATTCATTCCAGGAAATATTTTAGTGAGTTTATTATTTCCTGCTTCATTTTGCACAATCAAAGATGAAAAAATCATTACCAGTCCTAATACAATTGGTAGCACAATCTCTGTAGCAATATTTAAGTCTTTCTTTTTCTTGGCTTTAGTTCCAATAGCTACCAATCCTATCAAAATCAATGTTGCAAACTTGGCATTGATAGGTGGGTAAATGAAGCTCAATTTTGAAAAATTTTTCAATAAATTGGAAACTACAGGAATATTGGCATTGAGATAAAAAAGTGATGCGCAATCTAATGCAACAACGGCATAGACTGCTTTTTGCAGGAATCCGTATATTTTTATTTGATGTTGTTGCTCTTGCATTTCTTGAATTAAAAAATTAAGGGATTAAAAGATTAAAAAATTGGAAGAGGCACTGCCTCTAGAATGTGTCGGCTTTAAGAATGTCTGAATAGTTCACTTTCATTTCTATGGTTCTTCCAGAAAGCTGTTCTTCAATTAGCCGTATCATCATTACTTTGCTATTCGGAAAGGTGAATTTTTTGAAAACATAAATATTTCTGAAATTTTTACTGAAGTGTTTTTGAGGATTCAGTTGAAAAATTGGAGTCATTTCAATGCTTTGATTGTTGGTGGCTTTATATATTTTTTTGTCTTCTATGGAAAATTTCAAGTCTTCAATATCATAACTTAAATTGGAATTATTTTTAAAAGTAATATCCAGAAAAATATAGTCACTCATCACATAAACATTGTTCAACTGAATATTGAGCTTCAGATTTTTCTCTTCTCTGATTGGATGTTTCTCCGATTTTTTACGAATAATGTCCATTGCAAACTTTCTCAATTCAAGATTAGAAAACACCATTTTATTAAACTCAATAGGTTGCATATTCTCTGGCTGGATATGAATATTGGTCACCGTATTTAAGTTTTCGGAATTTCTGTAAATCGCTTTGTACTGGGCGATGAAGGATTGTCCGACAACGGTGATAACTCCAATGTTTTGTCCACTTATAAAAGTTGTCTGCTTTTTTATTTTTTCTGTCTCATTAGATTCGGGACTATCCGTAATTTTAATTCTGGAAATGTTGGTAGCTGGTAAATCTCCCGTAAGTTTTTGAGTGGATAAATCCACATATTGTATCGGTTCCGGTGAAATAATGTGTAAATTAATTCCTTCAGTAATTTCTATTTCGGGTAAATCGGAAATGATTTGTTCTTTGGTTGCCGTTTGTGCGGTTAAAAATTGAGCTGTAAATAGTAACAGACTATATAATATCGTTTTCATTTTTTATTTTTTTTTGTTGGTTTTGTGAATCTTTGAGCTGTTTTTCGTCAATCAGAAATACATAAGAATTGTATTTCAATTTGGCTTTGTTGGTTTTAATCAGGTTGGCAATAGTTTTGGAAGTGGATGTAAATAATTTAGAACCAAGACTGGTAAAAAATCCTTGTCCTCCCATATCCATTTGAGTTCCTTGGACGGAATTGCTCCCCATTTCCCGAATCATATCTCTGAAAACACTTTGAGGTACATACAATCCTTTCATTCCATCTACATCATAGATAGAAAGATTAACTGGGAAAATTTCTCCTTTCGTGAATACGGATACAATTGTAAGATCAACTCTTTGCATTGAAAATCCTGAAATTTGTCCGTATAAAATGGAGCCTTTGCTTATTTTTCTGTTGCTTACGAAGATGTCTTCTAACAATCGAAACCTAATTCTACTTCCTAGAAATCCTTTGTTATTTTCATCAATGACTGCTTTGATAAAGCTGTTTTCTTTTTCTTTGTAAAAAGCATTGAAATCGTTATTAATTCCAGATTTACTGACATTGAATGTCGAATTAAGAAACATGTTCATTTTTTCCTTGTTGGCTTTGAGCTGTTGCTCTGCTACCAGTTTGCTTTGATACTCTGGATCTCGTGCTTTTTCTAAAGAATCCATGACCAACATTTGTTGTTTCAGATATTTAACAGGATCTGGTTGAACACTTTGTGTCTTTTCTTTTGGTGTATCAGCGTATTTATTTTCTTGATTTCCATACGATTTATCATTCAACATTCTGATAATTTCCGAAGATCTTTGGTAATCCTTATCTTCTCTTTGAGATGAATTAGGGTTATAGTAGGAAGATGAATTTCCTTTTTCCCGATATTGGTTTTGTCTCGAAGAAACGGCTTTCAAAGAGTCAATTTTCCTTTTTTGAGCTAATGACAATTGGTCATCATAGTTGTATAAGCTGTCCTCTTCTTTGTCCAAACCTTCCAACATGGTTCTGTTGTCGTCTTTTTTGAAAAAAGCATCGTACGCATCGTTCTTCGTCATAATAGAATCCTGCGTTTCACCAAGTGAAAGAGACAATTCTTTAGGTTGGTCTTTTGCCGAAGTCTCTTCTTTGGTAAATTGTGCACCTACATAGACAAATAGCAATAAAAATGGTAATGCTATAAGTGGCAAGATGTATTTTTTCTGTTTGAAATCAAGTTTTTTCATTGAGTTATTATT
>JAYRDY010000144.1:0-5731 GCA_041909215.1 Cloacibacterium sp.
AAATAATTTTTAATGGCAACAAGTAACGATATCAAAAAAGGTCTTTGTATTGAATACAGCAACGACATTTACAAAGTAATTGAATTTTTACACGTAAAACCAGGGAAAGGACCTGCTTTCGTAAGAACTAAACTAAAATCGGTAACCAACGGTAAGGTAATTGATAACACCTTTTCTGCTGGTCATAAAATAGACGAAGTTAAAGTAATTACCCGTAAATTTCAGTATTTATATGATGATGAAAATGGTTATCACTTCATGAATAACGAAGATTTCTCGCAAATGTACCTCAATAAAGAAATGATTGAGAACGCTCAGTTTATGAAAGCGGGTGAAGAAGTTACCATTATCATAAAAGAAGCAGACGAAACACCACTTTCTGCTGAAATTCCACAAACGGTTTACTTAGAAGTAATAGAAGCAGACCCAGGTGTGAAAGGGAATACTGCTACCAATGCGCTGAAAAATGCAATCGTAGAAACAGGCGCAAGAGTTTTAGTACCTCTTTTTATAGAAGCTGGTGACAAGATTAAAGTAAACACAGAAGACGGTTCTTACTTAGAAAGAGTTAAATAGTTAATAGTTGATGGTTTTCGGTTGATAGAATTATTCCGACAACCATCAACTGATAACCGACAACCAAAATTATGACTTTCAAATCTCCACAGTCTCTTAAAACCATTGCAGAGCTTATCAATGCAAAATTTATTGGTGATGAAAATTTTCAGGTTTTTGGCACCAACGAAATTCACCGCGTAAAAGCAGGTGAAATTGTATTTGTAAACCATCCTAAATATTACGATAAAGCTCTTAATTCAGACGCTACCATTATTTTAATTGATAAAGAAGTCGCTTGTCCCGATGGAAAAGCACTTTTGGTTTCTGATGATCCTTTCAGAGATTTTAATAAAATCAATCAACATTATCAAGGGATTCAAACTTTTGAAACAACAGGAAACAATGTTTCAATTGGTGAAAACTGCAAAATTCATCCTTCGGTAATCATCGGAAATGATGTTAAAATCGGCAAAAATTGTATGATTTTTCCCAATGTTGTAATTGGAGACAGAACGGTAATAGGAGACAATTGTATCATCCAATCAGGAACGGTTTTGGGAGGTGATGCTTTTTACTACAATAAAAACGCTGATGGTTACAGAAAAATGCTTTCCGTAGGGAATGTTATTTTAGAAGATGATGTAGAAATTGGCGTAAACTGCTGTATTGATAGAGGTGTTACCGATTCTACGATTATTAAAAAAGGTTCTAAACTGGATAATTTAATTCAAATAGGTCACGACACTGTACTTGGAGAAAGAACGCTGGTAGCTTCTGGTGCCATGATTGCGGGTTGCTGTATTATTGAAGACGATGTACAAATTTGGGGACAAGTTGGCATGGCTTCAGGCAAAAGAGTAGGCAAAGGAGCAGTGCTTCTCGGTAAAACGGGGGTTAACAGAGATTTAGAAGGTGGCAAAACCTATTTTGGTAGTCTAGCAGAAGAATTTAGAGAATATTTAAAGAAAGAAGTAAAACTCAAAAATTTATAATAAAAATACTTTGCTCAAAAGTGAAAAAATAGTATTTTTACAAAAATTAAAAAAATAAAATGTCAGTATTAGTAAACAAAGATTCAAAAGTAATCGTACAAGGATTTACAGGTAACGAGGGAACTTTCCACGCAAGCCAAATGATAGAATACGGTACTAACGTAGTTGGTGGTGTTACTCCAGGAAAAGGAGGTACAGAGCATTTAGGTAAACCGGTTTTCAACACGGTTGCAGATGCTGTAGCAAAAGCTGGAGCTAATGTAAGTATAATTTTCGTACCACCTGCATTTGCAGCAGACGCTGTAATGGAAGCTGCTGAAGCCGGGATTAAAGTAATTGTATGTATTACAGAAGGTATTCCTGTTGCTGATATGGTTAAAGTTAAAGAATATATTAAAGATAAAGGAGCAAGATTAATTGGGCCAAACTGTCCAGGAATCATTACTTCAGACGAAGCAAAAATTGGTATTATGCCAGGTTTCGTTTTCAAAAAAGGTAGCGTAGGGATTGTTTCTAAATCAGGAACGCTTACTTACGAAGCTGCTGACCAAGTTGTAAGAGCTGGTTACGGTGTTTCTACAGCTATTGGTATTGGTGGCGACCCAATTATTGGTACTACAACTAAAGAAGCTTTAGAATTGTTTATTAATGACCCAGAAACTGATGCTGTAGTAATGATTGGTGAAATCGGTGGTTCTCTTGAAGCAGAAGCAGCTAGATGGTACAAAGAATCTGGTTCTAAAAAACCAGTTGTAGGTTTTATCGCAGGGCAAACTGCTCCTAAAGGTAGAACTATGGGCCACGCTGGTGCTATTGTAGGAGGTGCTGATGATACTGCACAAGCTAAAATGAGAATTATGGGAGAATGCGGTATTAACGTAGTTGATTCTCCAGCAGATATAGGTAAAACTATTGCTAAAGTATTAGGATAAAATTTTATATCTTTGAAAATAATTTTAAAACTTCATAATGTTACATTATGAAGTTTTATTTTAAACAAGAAACACGATGAAAAACACAACAAAAAAAATTACAACATTACTATTGGCTCTAACCTTTTCAATGAGCTTTGCACAGATTGATTTTAGTTCCACGAGATTTGGGTTAATTGCAGGGCCTACATACTCTAGAATTCAAAATGCACATAATCCTTCTTCTGCGAGAATCAGTTTTTATGGTGGCGCATTGGCCTTAATACCAGTTGGTAGCGATGATATGTTTTATTTACAACCACAAATAGAGTATTTAAGCGCAGGAGAAAAAGGAGATAACAATACTGTTTACGCTAATAATTATATTAGTGTACCTATATACTTCAAAGCTTATTTTTCTGAAGCAGAAACAGAATTTTTTGGGCAATTAGGACCAAGATTTGGTTTTTTAATCAGTCAAGATGTTAAAAATCCTTCTAGAGCAATTTACGAAGTAGATCAATATGGTAAGGCAAGTAGTCTAGATTTAGCTATCTCTGCAGGTTTAGGATTTAGTTATAAAAGAAAATGGGAAGTTTCTGCTCGATTTGATTTCGGTTTAACCAATAATTTACCTGATTTAATGGGTAAAGAACCAAAAGATCCTGCTTCAAACAGTACAAAAAGACAACATGTAATAAGTGCAGGTATTTCTTATATTTTTGATTAATTTTTACTTTAATTTTATAAAAATAAAACTCAAGAAAATTATTCTTGAGTTTTTTTATGTTTTTTAGATAAGGATTTTAAATGATAAAGTTAAAAACTTAACTCGTTCTAATCCATCTCCAAAGTTCTTTAAAAGTAGCTTTGTTTCCGTACATTAAGATTCCTACTCTATAGATTTTTGCAGCGATATAAACCATACCAAAGGTAAAAATTACCAATAGAAATATGGATAAAGCAATTTGCCAAAGAGGAACACCAAACGGTATTCTTGCAACCATTGCAACAGGCGAGGTAAGAGGAATAATTGATAGCCAAAAAGCCATTGGTCCTTCAGGGTTGTTCATAATGCTAATGCTTCCGTACATGCCTAAAATAAGCGGTAAAATACCAAAAATAGTAAATTGTTGCGTTTCGGTTTCATTATCAACCGCAGAACCAATTGCAGCGTACATAGAGCTGTAAAAAATATAACCCAACAAAAAGAAAACAATAAAAACGAAAATAATTAATCCGTAATTTAAGCTCAATAAATTATGAAAAATGAGCGTTAACATTTCTTTAATTCCACCAATTTTTGCCATTGGGTTGTCTAAATTTTCAGCAGCAATAGCTGGTGTATAACTCTTATTGAATATCGTGGCTGCAATTACAGACATGGTAATCCAAATGGCAAATTGTGTAAGCGCAACCAATGTTACTCCTAAAATTTTCCCCATCATTAACTCAAAAGGTTTTACAGAAGAAATAAGAATCTCCACCACGCGGTTGTTTTTCTCTTCTAAAACGCTTCTCATTACACGTACACCATAAATCATAATAAACATAAAGATAATGTACATTAAAGACATGCTCATCCCAGATTTTACTCCGAAAGCAAAATTATCGTCTTGTTTTGCCTTATCCACTACGTTTTCTGTAGCAATCATAAATCTTTGGTCAAGGGCTTGTAATTCTGCTTCAGTAATGCCTAATTTTTTTATTTTTTCTTTTTTGATGACATCAGATAAATGAGAAGAAATCTTCATTTGAGCCTCAAAACCGATTTTTTTATTGATGTAAAGTTTACTGTTTTTTTCTAAAACATCTAGATTGTCATTATTTTCAGGGATTACCAAAACCCCATCCATATCTTCTACATTCTTTAGTGCAACCAACAGAGACTTCTCTGTATTGGCGGGTACAAAAGTATATTGAATGTCTTTATCGCTTTTAAGCTGAGAGATAAAAAGCCCAGATTTGTCTATTACACTCAATTTAGTTTGCGTTTCATTGGCTTTAAACATGAAAGTAATTAATGCAATAAAACCTGCCAATAAAAGAGGCGCGAGCATCGTAAGAATAATGAAAGATTTTTTCTTAACCTGGGTTAAAAATTCTCTTTTTGTTATAATAAATATGTTTTTCATTTTTTAGAATATTTGAGAATAAATGATTGATGAAGGTTTCACCTTTTTAAGATTAGTTATGGTTAGAAACCGCCGTAATAAATACTTCGTTCATACTCGGTATTTTTTCATCAAAACTTCTTATTTTCCCTGCTTTCATAAGATCGTTGAGAAGTAAATTTTGATCTTCTTTATAACTCAAATCAAAAGAAATAAGCCCATGTTTGTCTGTAATATTCTGAAACTGATATTTATTTCTGATGCTTTCAAAAGCTTCAGAAGCTACATCAGATAAAACAATATTGTAAAGATTTTGCTTGAATTTTTCTCTTACTTCAAAAACTTTTCCGTCCAGAATTTTCTTCGATTTATTAATTAGAGCCACGCTGTCACACATTTCTTCTATACTTTCCATACGGTGTGTAGAGAGGATAATGGTGGTGCCTTGCTCTTTTAATTTTAAGATCTGATCTTTTACGAGATTGGCATTCACAGGATCGAAACCAGAGAAAGGTTCATCAAGAATTAATAATTTGGGTTGATGCAAAACAGTTACCACAAACTGAATTTTTTGCGCCATCCCTTTTGATAGTTCTGATAATTTTTTGTTCCACCAATGGTCTATTTCTAGACGATCAAACCAATATTTAGCTTGCTCTAGCGCATGGTTTTTAGACATTCCTTTCAGTTCACCAAAGTAGAGGAGTTGGTCGCCAACCGTCATATTTTTATAAAGACCTCTTTCTTCTGGCATGTAGCCAATGTCTTTAATATGATTAGGGTTGAGTTTTTCTCCATTGATAAAAACATCTCCCGTATCTGCTTGCGTAATTTGGTTGATGATGCGGATAAAACTGGTTTTGCCTGCTCCGTTAGGGCCAAGAAGGCCATAAATAGAACCTGTTGGGACATCTATGCTGAAGTCTTGTAATGCAATTTTTTTACCTGCATTATAGGTTTTAGAAACATTTCTAGCTTGTAGCATTTTTCTTAATTTTCTATAAAATTAGTTGCTAAATTACGGAAATGTTACATTAACTCGTAGTGCATTATTAAATTAATTCAATTTTAAGTCTATTCATTTTTCTATTGAAAACAAAAACATTTACAAACTGAATGAAAGTTAATGCTGTTATTTTGCTCAATACCCTTGTTT
>JAYRDY010000145.1:0-5723 GCA_041909215.1 Cloacibacterium sp.
TCGTAAATTGCATCTAGGTTATTCATAACGTATTAGATTGATAATCAATACAATATACGAAATTTTCGTATTATGAGTAACCTTTTTTATAATGCACTACGGGTTTTTAAAATATTTTAAAATTTATTTTTTGACGTGATTATAATCAAAAATTTTCTTCAAAAATAATTATTTAATAATGTTGAATGCGTTGTTTTGCTGTTATTTGTAGGAAAATAGAATTATTATTAATTATTATGTAATATTTTGGCAAGGTTATTGAATTCGTTTAATTACTTTTTGCAAAAAGGTAAAGAAATTATAATTCTGTTACAGGATATTAACCACTAAAACCAAACACAATGCATAAAAATTTTTTAACACACGACGAACATAGCGCATTAAACGATATTATTTTTGAGAAAAGAAATAAAGCGTACGGCGCTTATCAATTAAGAAACGAATCGAATGCGGTCTTACAGAAAGCATTATTTGTAGGGATTTCTCTATTTGCTGCGTTTACATTAGTGCCAATTTTAATGACGGCTTTTAAAGAAAAGCCCAAAGCTATTTCGGATAATGGACCATTTATTTTAAGAAATATACCGCAAAATGTAGATAGAACTGAGCGTGTTAGACCTGTTGTTTTGCCTCCGAAGGCTAATGTTCAGGTGAAAACGCAGAGTCTTACTCCGCCAACACCAACCAGAAATGCAACGAACGAGCAGACCATTAATCAGAAGGTTGATGATGCGGTAATTGCGGTTACAACTTCGCCTGGAGAATCGGTTACAAATCCTAATCAGCATATCAGTACTGGCTCAGCAGAAAATGTAAAACCAAAGGTTGATGTTGCTCCAAAGCCAAATCCTGATGTTATTGCAGACTATGTAGATGTTGAAGCAGATTTTTCAGGAGGAATTAATACTTTCAGAAATAAAGTGGTTGAAAACTTTAATACCTCTGCGGTGGAAAGTGAAAGCGGTGAAATAATAAAAGGTACAGTTACTTTTATTGTAGAAACAGATGGTACAATCTCTAATATTAAAGTGAATGGCGCGAATGCAGATTTCAATAAAGAAGCAGAAAGAACCATCAAAAAAATTAAAGGCAAGTGGAATCCTGCAAAACTTCAGGGCGAAAAAGTTCGTTCTTATTTCAGATTACCGATTTCTATGCAATTTGAATAATTACTTTTTTTGATATTTTTCATCAAAATTTATAAATATTTCTTGCAATTTGTTTTTATATATAATTATCCACATTTTTTAAAAATTGTGGATAATTTTTTTACGCTTTAACCCGTTAATTAACAATGTTTTAATATTTTTGACAGTTATTAACATTCATCCTAATTACATTTTATTGTATTTTTGGAAACTAATTAATTTCTATGGGAAAAATTATAGGTATTGCCAACCAAAAAGGTGGCGTTGGTAAAACTACAACTGCAGTTAATTTGGCTGCTGCTCTCGGTGTTTTAGAAAAAAAAGTATTGTTGATAGACGCAGATCCGCAAGCAAATGCTACATCTGGTCTTGGCATAGATGAGATTAATAACTCTACGTATCATTTATTAGAACACAGTGCTTCTGCGAAAGATTGTATTTTGCCTACCAGTTCGCCTAATTTATTTTTAATACCATCTCATATAGATTTGGTTGCAGCAGAAATAGAATTGGTAGATAGAGACAAGAGAGAATATATGCTCAAAAAAGCACTAGAATCTGTAAAAGAAGAATACGATTATATTATTATTGATTGTGCGCCAAGTTTAGGGCTTATTACTGTAAATGCACTTACGGCTGCAGATTCTGTAATTATCCCCATCCAATGTGAGTATTTTGCACTAGAAGGTTTAGGTAAATTATTAAATACGGTTAAAAACGTACAAAAAATCCATAATAATGATCTTGATATTGAGGGACTATTACTTACCATGTACGATTCTAGACTTAGACTTTCTAATCAAGTAGTAGAAGAAGTAAACACGCACTTCCCAGAAATGGTTTTCGAAACGGTAATTTCCAGAAATGTAAGATTGTCTGAAGCGCCAAGTTTCGGAGAAAGTATCTTAATGTACGATGCTGAGAGTAAAGGTGCTATACAATACATTCAGTTGGCAGAAGAAGTGCTGATGAAAAACGAAAAATTACAAAACGCATAAATTTTAACTGTTGATTATTGAAAATATCATCATCAATCATCAATCATCAATTATATAAAATGAAAGATAAAAAACGAGCAATGGGACGAGGTTTAGGTGCTATTTTGAGTGCCGAAAGCAAAAGTTCTATTAACTCTGCTACAGATACAGGTGCAGAAAAATTGGTGGGTAATATGGTAGAAGTAGCGCTAGAAGATATCTATCCTAATGCTACACAACCCAGAACTTATTTTGATGAAACTGCATTGCAAGAATTAGCTCAATCCATCAAAAATCTAGGGGTAATACAGCCAATTACCTTAAGAAAAGATGGAGATAAGTTCGAAATTATTTCGGGTGAAAGACGTTACCGTGCTTCTAAAATTGCTGGTTTAACGAGCATTCCTGCGTATATAAGATTGGTAAATGACCAAGAATTGCTAGAAATGGCTTTGGTAGAAAACATCCAAAGAGAAGATTTAGATGCAATAGAAGTTGCCCTTACTTATCAAAGATTATTAGATGAAATTGGTCTTACGCAAGAAAACTTAAGTCAAAGGGTTGGGAAAGAAAGAAGTACTATTACCAATTCTATTCGTCTTTTAAGACTAAATCCTGATGTGCAAAATGCCATTAGAAGTGGTGAGATTTCTGCGGGCCACGGTAGAGCAATTATTAGTATTGATGATGAGAACCTTCAACAAGTTTTGTTCAAAAAGATTATAACTGAAGGCCTCAACGTAAGACAAGCCGAAAAAGCTGCGTCTGAACTTAAAAATCCTGAAGGAAAATCTGAAAAACCTTCAGAAAAACCAATAAAAGAATTGCCTAATCATCTTAGAAAAGTACAAAAGTCTTTGGCAGATGTGCTAGATGTAGGCGTAGAAATTAAATCTTCGGGCAAGGGCAAAAAGGGGAAAATTATTTTAGATTTCAATAACGAAGAAGAATTAAGTAAAATTCTCTCACACTTTAATTAATGAGGAATATATTCTGCATACTATTGCTTGCTGGTTTCAGTTTTTTTTATTCTCAAGAAATAAAATCTCTAGACAGCATAAAAACTGAAAAACAAGTCGTAGAAGACATAGAAAAAGCCAATGTGAAAGTCACACCGAAATACAATCCTACGAAAGCAGGGTTGTATTCTGCTGTTTTACCAGGGTTGGGACAGTATTATAACAAAAAATACTGGAAAATCCCCATAGTTTGGGGAGCAGTAGGTACAGGTGTTGGTGTTATTGTATATAATGATAAGCAATATAAAAGATACAGAACGGCTTATATAGCCGAACTAAACGGGCAACCTCATGAGTTTAGCGACATCCCAGGAGTTGATAAAACCGTTCTTGGTAATACACAAGACAGAGCAAAAAGACAAAGAGATTATGCCATTGCAATTACAGGTCTTGTTTATGTCCTCAACATTGTAGATGCGGTAGTAGATGCACATTTGTATGAACAGAAACATGACCCAGATTTAGCAATAAAACCAACCGTTGTAAATGATAATTTAGGTATGGGGTATGCAAAAGCCGGATTGTCTCTTACATATAGATTTTAAAAAAAATATAAAGAAAAAATTATGAGAATAGCATTAGTAGGTTATGGTAAAATGGGCAAAATTATAGACGAAATTGCCACCAAAAGAGGTCATGAAGTAGTTTCTAAACTCAACGAAACACCTACCAAAGAAAATCTGAATAATCCTGATGTTGTCATAGAATTCTCTCAGCCAGAAGTGGCTTTCAACAATATTAAAACTTGTTTAGAAAATAAAATTCCTGTGGTTTGTGGAACTACAGGTTGGTTAGAAAGAAAACCAGAAATTGAAAAAATTGCCATCGAAAATAATACCGCATTTTTATATGGTTCCAATTTCAGTTTAGGGGTAAATCTTTTCTTTGCACTTAATGAAAATTTAGCGAAGTTGATGAGCAGATTTAGTGAAGATTATACATGTCAGTTAGAAGAAATTCACCACGTTCACAAGAAAGATGCACCAAGTGGTACTGCTATTTCAGTTGCTGAAGGAATCATTAAAAACTCAGCTTTTGAGTCTTGGAAACTCGATGAAACCAATGGTACAGAATTAGGAATTACCGCTATTAGAAAAGACGAAGTTCCGGGGACGCACAGTGTATATTATCGTTCAGAAGTAGACGAAATCGAAATAAAGCATACTGCTTTCAGTAGAAATGGTTTTGCTTTAGGAGCTGTAATCGCTGCAGAATGGTTGCCTGGCAAAAAAGGAAACTTTGGGATGAAAGAAGTTTTAGGATTGTAAATTTAAGATTTGATTACTGAGTAAAGATTCCATCAAATAAAATCAAACCAGAAATTTTGTAACAAATCACCATATATATTACTAATTACACATTACTTATCGCTTATATTAAAATGGATTACATTATACAATATTCTATTTATGTACTGATTTTATCAGTTCTTTTAGGAATTTCGTCTTTTAAATTGTATCAAAAGATGGGCTACAAAGGTTGGGAAGCTTTTGTGCCATTTTATAATTATTACATCATTCAAAAAGAAGTTGGCGAACCGAAATGGTGGGTTGCTTTGGCGTATTTGCCAATTGTAGGGCCTATTATGATGTCTGTTTTTCATTTGTTTTTAATGAAGAAATTTGGTAGAACTACTTTTCTGGAAAAACTACTTACGGTACTTTTACCTTTTATTTATTTAGGTTATACCTCTTATTTTCAACCCAATAAAGTAGATCGTTTTGCAGTTGATGATGCTAAAACTAAAAAAGAAACTTTTGTAGGTTCTATTACCTTTGCGGTAGTTTTTGCAACCATTGTTCATGCTTTTGTAACACAGCCTTTTGCAATCCCTACAGGTTCTATGGAGAGAACTTTGTTGGTGGGAGATTTCTTATTCGTAAATAAATGGAGTTATGGTTATAGAATGCCAATGAGACCTGTTGCTTTGCCGTTTTTGCAAGGTACTATTACCGATACTGGCGAAAAAGGCAATCCTAAAGATGATCCCAAATCTTACGTTGAAGCCATTAAATTACCTTATTTTAGAATTGGTGAGTTTAAAAAACCTCAAAGAAATGATATTGTCGTTTTCAATTATCCTGCCGATTCTGTTCATACAGCAATTGATAGAAAAGACCCTTATGTAAAACGTTGTGTTGCGGTAGGTGGCGATGTGGTAGAAATGAGAGCTGGGAGACTTTTCATTAATGGTCAGCCAGAAAAATTAATGGGTGATGCACAAGTGCAACACTCTTATATAGTTTATACAAGATCTGCAATTGATATTAATTATCTATGGAAAAATCTCGTTTATTTACCAATTGATGATGAAGGAGAAACAAAAGATGGGTTACATTATTATCAGTTTCAAGGGTTAACAGACGAACTTTTAGCGCAAATAAAACAAATACCAGAATTTGTAAAAGCAGAAGAAGTTTTGGCTAAAAAAGGTCAGGGAGCTATAGATTATTATCCCGTAAAAGACGAAAATGGAAATTATATTAATGATGGTACAGGTAATGCATTAAGATCTAAAAAAGTAAATGTATCACAAAGTATTTTTCCTCTCAATAAACCTTGGAATGAAGATTGGTACG
>JAYRDY010000146.1:0-5484 GCA_041909215.1 Cloacibacterium sp.
CGTACTTCTGTAAATCTATATAACCATGAATATATTTGAAGAGTTCTTTTCTATAAGCGTCTTCACCTCCAGGGAATTCTGCTTTTTTGAAATTAATAATTTGACTTTGGGATTCTGTTTGTGAGGCATTTTGTACTTGACTATAAAAATTACCACTCAAGGTTACAATCATTAAATAATAATTTTTCTCATGAAAATTAGTTTTTACAAATATAAAAAAAGCTGCTCAAATTGAACAGCTTTCTATTTATAAATCATACATTTCCGTCCTAAAATTCACTTTTAATCTAATTTTAGATTCTATGGCTGCTCCATTACAAGTTGCCGGAATCCATTTCTGATTAAGAGCTTTTACAGCAGATTTCAAATCACTTTGCAAAACCATGCTATTGGTAACTTCTGGTTTTAAGGTAAAATCTTTTAGATTACCATCTTTATCTAGATAAAAAATAAAATCGAAAGTTCCGTTTACAGAATAACTGGTGTTGTCTAGATTAGCTCTCATGCTTTTTACTAATTTTTGTTTAAAAGCGTTTTCGCCACCAACATATTGTGCATAAGTAGCATTTTGGCATTTCAATCGGTAAAATTCTAGGGGATTATTAAGGTCAAAAGAAATTTCGCCTTTCCCCATTTCCGAAGAATTTTCGGTTACATCATTATCTTCCACTAAATATTGTGCTTGCAAAAAACTTAGTGAAAATAGCATACTGAATAATAAAAAGAACTTTTTCATGTCTTTGAAATTTGATAGTAAAGTTACAAAAAAAGGCTGCAATACTCTTACAACCTTTCATTTATATTTTACAAAACTTCTATTTGATTTTTTAATAAATCATCAAATTCTTCTCTTTTTCTGATGAGATGCGCTTTACCATCTAAGAAAAGAACTTCTGCTGGCTTCAGTCTAGAATTAAAGTTAGAACTCATCTCGAAACCATAAGCACCTGCATTTCTGAACACCAAAACATCACTTTCTCTTACTTCGTGTAATTTTCTGTCCCAAGCAAAAGTATCGGTTTCACAAATATTACCCACTACAGTGTAAATTCTTTCTGGCCCTTTCGGATTGCTAAGATTTTCAATAATATGGTAAGAATCATAAAACATTGGTCTAATTAAATGATTAAACCCTGAATTTACCCCTACAAAAACTGTAGCAGTAGTTTGTTTGATGACGTTAGATTTCACCAAAAAATGACCTGATTTTGACACCAAATATTTACCTGGCTCAAACCAAAGTTCGAAATCTTTCCCCGTTTCTTTTTTGAAATTGGCAACCGCTTTTTCCACTTTTTTGCCCAGAGATTTCACATCGGTTTCCATTTCGCCTTTTTGGTAAGGCACTTTGAAACCGCTTCCCATATCAATATACTTTAAGTTCGGAAAATTCTCAGAAAGCTCGAACATAATTTCTAAACCTTGCAAGAAAACATCTGGATCTTTAATTTCGCTTCCTGTATGCATGTGCAAACCTTCTACATTAACAGAGGTGGTTTTCATAACACGCTCAATATGACGAAGTTGATGAATAGAAATCCCAAATTTAGAATCAATATGTCCTGTTGAAATTTTATAATTTCCGCCTGCAAAAATATGTGGATTAATCCTGATAAAAATAGGATAACTATCGCCAAATTTATTCCCGAATTGTTCTAAAATAGAGATATTATCAATATTAATATGAACTTTTAGCGCCATTGCTTCTTCTATCTCAGCCAAATCTACACAGTTTGGAGTGAAGAGAATTCTCTCAGGAGAAAAACCTGCTTTAAGCCCCATTTTTACTTCGTTAATAGAAACACAATCTAAATTAGCACCTAGCTTTTCTACATATTTTAAAATATTGATATTGGTAAGAGATTTACACGCATAGAAAAACTTAGTTTGCTCCGAGAAAGATGTTTTCAGTTTTTCGTACTGGGTTTTAATAGATTCTGCATCATAAACATACACTGGCGTCCCAAATTCTTGCGCGATGTTCAGTAAATCTTGATTGGTCATTTTTATATATATTTTTAGAAATTACATTGTTTTTAAACACAAAAAAAGCAGACTTTTCTTAATAGAGTCTGCTCAATATGTGTACACATTTATCTTGATAAATTACAGCAGCTCATTAACTCCACACCATTTCTTCGCCTTAAGGAAATGTTTCTTTCCCTTGCTAGAAATAGATTTTATGTTAAGAATTGCAGTCATTTACAAATTTTTTATTTGAATTTTTGTCAAAATTAAGAGATTATTATTAATTGTGCAATTTTTTATTTGCTATTTTTCAGGAAGTTGAAAAACTTCATATTCTTTTTTGAGTAAAGAAAGCTTCAAATCGTTTACCAATTCTGGCGTTATTTTATTTACCGAAATTTTTAGTTTATCTATTTTTTCTCTCGATTGTATCTGGTGATACAGTTCATAATAGCCATAAGCCGTAAGTTTACCATTTTCTATGGTTAAGAAAGATTTTTCGCCGAGATTTCTGCCTTTACCTACCCAAATTTGGTTTCTGTTTTTAAGGTTTATTTCTTCTAATAGATTTTTATGAATTTTCAGAAACTCATCATTAGAGATATGGTTTTTTACTTTATTTCCCTGAGAAAAATTCTTGAATTTTAGAATGGGTTTTTCCTGATGTTTTGAGTTTTTATCTACCACAAATTTATTTTCAATAAAAAACAACCCGAATGGTAAAAACTGCTTTTTATGTTGATTTTTATTGATTAAAATAAGTCTCGCAATCGTATCAGTCCCTGTAAGTTCATAATTAATTTGTGCGGTTTCTTGTTGCAGAGTTTGCCATTTTTTTGACTTAGCATTAAAAACTTTCTTCGAAAATTTAAAAATATCATCTACATAATCCTGAAACAAAATCGCTCCAGAAGCATTCTGAAAATACACAAAACCTTTTTCCGCAGGCAAATCTTGGGTTAAATTTTTAATTTTATTGATGTAATTATTCGAGTTGCTTTCTTCGTGGTGCTGCTGTATAATTTCTTTGCTATTATCTTTGGTTTTCAGTAGCTTGAAGAGTTCTAAAGTCGCTCTTGCATCACCAGAAGCGCGATGCTCATCAACCAAAGGAATCCCGATAGATTTGCACAATTTTCCTAAAGAATAACTTTCTTGATCGGAAATCAGTTTCTTAGCTAAAGGAATCGTATCTAACGTATTGATTTTGAATTCATAACCTAGTTTTTTAAAACTCTGCCTAAGCATTCTGTAATCGAAATCAATATTATGTCCCACCAAAGTCGTTCCTTCTGTAATTTCGATGATTCTTTTGGCAATTTCGTGAAATTTAGGAGCAGATTTTACCATTTTTGGGGTAATTCCTGTCAGTTTTTGCACAAAAGGAGTAATCTCGCTTTCGGGGTTTACCAAAGAAATAAACTGGTCTGTAATCACATGTCCATCATACCGAAAAATAGCGACTTCTATAATGCTTTCTTTTCGATAGGCAGCTCCGTTACTTTCTATATCTATTATGGTGTACAACTGAAATATTAAATTTAAGATTAATTAAAAAACAATCCCACAAATTTACGTTTTAAAAATTTGTGGGACTTATAAATTATAGAATTTTATTATCGTCTCATCTTCAAACCGAACATTCCTAAGACAAATTTTGCACCTTCCCTGGCCAATGTTGTGGTAAAAGTTCTACCTGCTCTGGATTTCAGCACTTGCTCAAACATTCCTGGTTCTTCTTTAGGTTGTCTTGCAGTAGATTTTTCTTGTTTTACTTCTTGTTCTGCGGCTGCCGCAGTTTCCATTCTTTTTGCAAGAATTTCGTAAGCAGATTCTTTATTAACCTCTTTGCTGTATTTTTCAGCTAAATCTGAAGCATTTACCAAATCATCAATCTCATCAGACGTTAAAACATCCATTCTAGATTCTGGCGAAATCAAATAAGTATGAACCAATGGAGTTGGAATTCCTTTCTCATCAAGCGCTGTAACGAAAGCTTCCCCAATTCCTAAATTCTGAATTAAATTGGCTGCGTCATAATATTCGGTAATCGGATAATTTTCGACTGCTTTATCAATTTCTTTTCTGTCTTTTGCCGTGAAACCACGCAAAGCGTGCTGAATTTTAAGCCCTAACTGAGAAAGCACATTTTCTGGAACATCTCCCGGAATTTGAGTAATAAAATAAATTCCTACTCCTTTTGAACGGATGAGTTTCACCATCGTTTCTATCTGCGAAAGCAAAGCTTTACTTGCTTCATTGAAAATCAAATGCGCTTCGTCTATAAAAAGAACTAATTTTGGTTTTCCGCTGTCTCCTTCTTCTGGAAAAGTCATGTAAATTTCTGCAAAAAGCGAAAGCATAAACGTAGAAAACAATTGCGGTTGATTCTGAATATCTGCAACTCTCAAAACGTTTACCACACCTTTACCGCCTCTTGTTTGTAAGAGATCATCAACATCAAAACTTGGTTCACCGAAAAAACTCGTTGCGCCTTGTTGTTCCAATGCTACAATAGAACGAAGAATTGCCCCTAAAGAAGCTGGCGAAATTGCACCGTAATTATTAGCTAATTCTTTTTTACCTTCGGCATTATCTGTAACGTACTGTAACGTTTTCTTGAGATCATCTAAATCTATTAAAGGTAAACCTTTATCATCAGCATATTTAAAAACAATAGACATGATGCTAGATTGCGTATCATTGAGCCCTAAAATTTTAGAAAGCAAAACAGGACCAAATTCTGTAACCGTAGCTCTTAGTTTCAATCCTTTTTCGGCAGAAATAGTCATTAATTCTACAGGAAAAGCTTGTGGCAGATATGGTAATTTGGTTTTAGCATAACGCTCATTAATTTTGTCATTTTGTTCGCCTTCCACGGCAATTCCAGATAAATCTCCTTTAATATCCATTACCAATGTTGGAATTCCTTTGTGTGAAAGTTGTTCTACAAAAACCTGTAAAGTTTTGGTTTTACCAGTACCTGTAGCACCTGCAATAAGACCGTGTCTGTTAATAGTTTTAAGCGGAATGTTTACATCTACCTCTGTAATTACGTCACCACCCAACATTCCTTTTCCTAGTGTGATGTATTCTCCTTTGGGTTGATATTTAGCGTTTAGCTCTTCAATAAATTTTGTTTTGTCTGCCATTTCTGTTTTGTTATTTAAGAGGTTAAATTTACTAATATTTCAAAAAAGATTTTAAAAATTTTAACTTACAGCTGGCTTTTTCATTAAATATGATAAATATCAGTTCTCTTTCCTAATCAAATTGATATCTTTGTAAAACTGATGAAATCTTTCATTTCCATATTGCTTTCTGTAATCATTTTTGGAGCCAGCTTCCAAAATTCTTTATATTTTATTGATTATCAAATCAATAAAGATTACTACGAGGCTTTATGTATCAACAAACAAAAACCAGAGCTAGATTGCTACGGGAAATGCCAAGTGAAAAAAGAGGCACAAAAAGAAGATAGCCCCATTTCTCAAATCAAATATTCTTTTGAGGTGA
>JAYRDY010000147.1:0-5476 GCA_041909215.1 Cloacibacterium sp.
CATAGTTTTTTAAATAGGTTTTTTTGTTTTTATTTAAATGAATGATTCTCGAAATTTTTATTTTTTTTTAACAAAAAATCCATTTCAGAACATTTTTGAAATGGATTTTCAATTATTTGTAATATTTTTTCAAAATTAATTGAACATATCTCTTACTTTATCAAAGAAAGATTTTTCTCTGCCAGAAGGTTCAGCTTTCATTTGCCCAGTATTCATTTGGGTTTCAAAGAAAGTTTTTTGCTCTGGAGTTAATTTCTGTGGCGTCCAAACATTAATATGAATAAACATATCGCCTTTTCCGTAAGAATCTATGCTTGGTAAACCTTTTCCTGCTAAACGCAAAATTTTACCAGATTGTGTGCCTGCATCAATTTTAATTTTTACTTTTCCGCCAACGGTACTTATTTCTTTAGAAGTACCAAGTGCAGCTTCAGCAAAAGAAATGTACAATTCTTGGTGAAGGTTATCGCCTTCTCTTTTTATGGTTTGGTCTTGTTCTTCTTCAATAACAACCAATAAATCTCCTGGTACACCGCCAAAAGGTGCGTCGTTTCCTTTTCCTCTTACATTCAGTTGGATGCCATCTCTAGCTCCCGCAGGAATGTTGATGCTAATTTCTTCATCAGACTTAATTAAGCCTTCTGCGTTTGCGCCTGCAGGTATTTTATCGGCAACTTTACCCAATCCGCCACAAGTTCCACAGGTAGTTTGGGTTTGCATTTGCCCAAACATAGTATTCATTACTTTTATTTGTGCACCGCTACCGTGACATGTAGGACATGTTTTTGCCGAAGCGCCTGGTGCAGCTTTCATGCGTTTAACTTTTATGGTTTTGGTAGTACCGTTTATCATTTCTTCCAAGTTAAGCTTAATTCTTACCCTAAGGTTAGAGCCTTTTACTTGTCTAGAACCACCGCCACCGCCAAAACCGCCACCGAAATGACCGCCAAAAATGTCGCCGAACTGAGAGAAGATGTCTTCCATATTCATGCCTCCGCCGAAACCTCCTCCGCCGAAGCCACCACCGCCAGCAGCGCCACCTACACCTGCATGACCGAACTGATCGTATCTTGCACGTTTATCATTATCGCTCAGAACCTCATAAGCTTCTGCAGCTTCTTTAAATTTTTCTTCTGCAGTTTTGTCGCCTGGGTTTTTGTCTGGGTGATATTTAATGGCTAGCTTACGATAAGCTTTTTTAATTTCGTCTGCGCTGGCTGATTTTGATACGCCAAGTATTTCGTAATAATCTCTTTTTGACATTTGTTTTGTATTAGTAATGTGTAATGAGCAATGAAGAATAAAATTAATTATTGCTGATTTCCAATGGCTTATAATTAGTTTCCTGTAACTACTTTTGCAAATCTTATCACTCTATCGTGTAACTGATAGCCTGTTTCTACTACATCTACAATTTTACCTTTTAAATCTTCTGATGGAGCAGGGATAGAAGTAATAGCTTCGTGGAAATCTACATTGAAATCATCACCTGCATTTACCTCTAATGTTTTAAGACCTTTTTCTGATAGTTTATTTTTGAATTTCTGATAAATTAATTCCACACCTTTTAAATCTGCTTCGCTGCCATTTTTTGCAATTTCTTTGATGGCTCTTTCGAAGTCATCTAAAACCGCAAGCATAGAAATCATCATTTCTGTGTTGGCATATTGTGCAAACTCCATTTTTTCACGAAGGGTTCTTTTTTTATAGTTTTCGAACTCTGCATATAAACGAATGTAACGGTCTTTTTCTTCTGCCAAAAGTTCTTCTGCTGTAGGCTCGTTTGTCACATTTTCAGTAACATTTTCTTCTGAATTTAGATTTTGTTGTTCGTTTGTATTTAGATTTTCTTCGTGTAGTTCTTTGTTTTCTTCCATTTTAATGAATTTTTCTATTGTTTTAAGGCAAAGTATTTGCCAAAAATGATTTTAGGAAAAATTGGCAGAAAAATAATAAAGTTAAAAAAATAGAAAATTAGAATGTTCTATAAATAAATGAGAAAAACATTTCAATGGTTTTCTTTTTTTTAGCCCTGATTGAAGCGGTTACCCCGCAGCGTGCGTTTGTTTTTGTGTTGGCGCGAGGAGTAGAAGCGGAATGCAGGTTCCTGGCTTCTGAAAAAAGTGTTTTTATTGCCCTGAAAATGTTTGATAAAGCAAATAAAGGTTGAGGATAATAATGATGAAGGAAATAATCCAAGCGATGATTTTTAGGGAAGTTTTGTTCACAAATTCGCCCATTTTTAGTTTGTCGCTGGTAAACATTACCAAAGGAATTACCGCAAAGCTGAGTTGCATGGAAAGAATTACTTGGCTTAAAACTAATAATTCTGCAGTGCCTTTTTCGCCGTACCAATGGGCTACAAAAAAGGCTGGGATTACGGCAATTAGACGGGTGATTAATCTTCGGAACCAAGGTTTTAGTTTGATGTTGAGGAAGCCTTCCATTACAATTTGTCCGGCTAAAGTACCTGTTAATGTAGAGTTTTGTCCAGAAGCTAAAAGTGCTACTGCAAAAAGAATACTTGCTAAACTGGTTCCTAAAATTGGAGCCAACATTTTGTGTGCATCATGTATATCTGCTATATTATGATTGCCTGTTGTGTGGAAGGTTGCAGCTGCTACAATTAATATTGATGCATTGATGAAGAAGGCTAAAAACAGAGAGAAAGTACTATCTATTGTGGCGAATTTAATGGCTTCTTTTTTGCCTTCTGTGGTTCTGGCGTAGTTTCGGGTTTGTACAATGCTGCTGTGCAAATACAAATTATGAGGCATTACTGTTGCGCCCAAAATTCCTATAGCGATGTAGAGCATTGATGGGTTGGTGATGATTTCTTTTTTGGGAACTAAGCCTTCTAGAATTGGGAAAAGTGCTGGTTTGGATACAATAATTTCGTACGCGAAACAGGCAAGAATAATGAATATAAGTCCCGCAACAATACTTTCTATCCATCTGAAGCCTTTGGCTTGTAGCAGTAAGATTAATAAAACATCTACTACGGTTATGGCAATTCCCCAAGTTAACGGCATGCCAAAAAGTAAATTGAGGGCAATGGCAGAGCCGATGACTTCGGCTAGATCCATTGCGGCAATGGCGATTTCACAGAAAATCCAAAGGAAAAAATTAACAATTGGAGGAAAATGATCTCTGCAAGCTTGCGCTAAATCTCTTTCTGCAACAATACCGAGCTTAAGTGCTAAGTGTTGCAAAATCATTGCAAAAATATTAGAAATAAGTACTACAGAAAGCAAAGTATAACCGAATTTGGCGCCTCCAGAAATATCTGTAGCCCAATTGCCAGGATCCATATAACCAACAGCCACCATTAGTCCAGGACCAGTAAAAGCGAGAAGTTTTTTCCAAAAGCCAGCATTGGTTGGGACGTTAATGGAAGAAAAAACTTCTGGTAACGAGTTGTTTTGTCTTTCTTTAAGCCAAGGTTTTTTCATTTATGTTTTAAAATGTTAGTTTAGTCTAACAAATATAATTAAATAATTCTTATTTTAAAAATTTTCACAAAAAAACCACTTCATTATGAAGCGGTTAAATCTTTATTTGGATTGATTATTTTGCAAATCTTATAGCCATTTTTCTGTCTATTGCTCTTTCGTTATTGGTTGCTTCAGCAGGCACAGTGGCGAATTTACTGCCATAACCTTCCGCAGAAAGTACTTGTGTACCTACACCAGATTTTGCTAAAGCATCTTTAATATAATCTGCTCTTGCTTGAGATAGTTTTACATTTTCGGCCTCATTACCTGTTTTGTCGGTGTAGCCGCCAATTTTAATTTTAGCTTCAGGGTAGGCTTTTAGAATTGCCACTAAATTGTCTAATTGAATTTGTGAACCTTCTTCTAATTGGTCTGATTTGCCAATTTTGAAATTTACTTTATCAAAACTATACCATTTGTCTTTGAGGGCCGCGTCGTTTGCTGCATTTTTATAACCATCAGATTTTAGGAAAGTAATCAGTTGATCTTCCATTCCGCCAGCAAAACCTTTAATTTTTGTACCTTTTAAATCTATATCTGTATCAGTTTTTTTGATTGTAGCTTCGCTTATAGAATCTGAGTAAGGGTTGGTTGCGGGTTCTTGAACAGTTATTTTAGAATTTGTTGCTTCGGCAACAGAAGCATCTTTTTTCTCACATTGTTTCCAAAGAAACCAAGATGCTAAACCTAATAATAGAAGTGGTAAAAGCCATTTCCAGAAAGAACCTCCTTCATCATTGTTATGATTTGATGGATATTGTGCTACTTTTGGAGTCTCTTTTCTAACTCCTGAATTGGCGAGAGATACATTTTCGCTAATTGAAGATACGGTTTCAGAAAGATTTTCTTTGGCAGAGCCCAACAAGTTTCCTAAGCCTAATGCTCCTAATGATAAACCAGCGGGTAAAAGTGAAGAAATTAAGCCTTTTTGTTCGTTTAATACATTGCTAATTCCGTTATTGTCTAAATGATGATCTGTTGCATATTTACCAATAGAGCCTAATGTTGCGCCAGTTACTAAATTCAATAAAGAATTCGCAGAAGAGTTGCTTACGCCAGAGTGAGAAGATATTAGATTGATGAGTCCACTTATTTTGTCTCCAAAAATACTATATAAAACATTGGTAATGATGGAGTTATTAGAATTATTTCCTAATAAATTACCTAAAATTCCTGAAGAATTGGCTTCGGAAATAGAATTGAGTATATTCGTGTTTTGTGATTGATGTACAAAACCTCCTAAAATGGCAGGTAATAGACCTCCAATTGCTTTTGAGACTCCAGATTCGCTTTCGCCAAGTTCTGTTGCTACTTTAGAAACGAGCTCAGGACTGAGCTGTTCTTTGATAAGATTAATAATTGACATAATAATTTGTGTTTTTATTTTAACTTTATAAAGTTAATGAATAAATTAAAATATTATGCCAATTATGTAAAATTTTTTTATTGTTTAAGCTTTTGCGAAAAATTAATAAGCTTTTGCAAAAAGAACTCTTTTGGTAGAAGGTTTTCCTGTAATCAAAGAAACGCCATGTTCTTCTTCTGCATCCAGAGGAATACATCTGATGGTTGCTTTGGTTTCTTCTTTTATTTGTTCTTCTTCTTCAGCAGTTCCATCCCAATGTGCTGCAATAAAACCTCCTTTTTCTTCTAACACTTTTTTAAATTCTTCGTAAGAATCTACTTTGGTGATGTGTTCGTTTCTATACGTTTCTGCTTTTTTGTAGATGTCATTCTGAACGGTAACCAATAGTTCTTCAATATAATCTTCGATGTTTTCTAAAGAACGAACTTCTTTGGTTAAATTATCTCTTCTTGCAATTTCTACGGTGTTGTTTTCTAAATCTCTGGCACCCATTGCAATTCTTAAAGGAACTCCTTTTAGTTCATATTCTGCAAATTTCCAACCTGGTTTGTATTCGGTTCTGTCGTCATATTTTACAGAAATTCCTTTTGCTTTTAATTTGTCAAAAATGTCATTA
>JAYRDY010000148.1:0-5428 GCA_041909215.1 Cloacibacterium sp.
TCCAAAAGTTCCACATTTTCTTCCTTGATAAGCAGAACCCAATGCTTCTGCGGCATCTTCAATCACAGGAATATTGTATTTTTGAGCTACTTCCATGATTTCATTCATTTTTGCAGGCATTCCATAGAGATGCACTACAATAATAGCCTTTGGAGACTTGCCTTTTGCTAGTCTATCCTTAATGGCTATTTCTAAACTATCAGGACACATGTTCCATGTTTCGGGTTCACTATCAATAAACACAGGTGTAGCACCTACATAAACGATAGGATTGGCAGAAGCAGAAAAGGTAAGTGATTGACACAGTACTTCGTCACCTTGCTTAATTCCTAAAATAATTAATGCGAGATGAAGGGCTGCTGTACCAGAACTAAGCGCAGCTACTTCTACATCTTGATTTAAGTAATTTTTAAGATCTTTTTCGAATCCTCCAACATTTGGACCAAGAGGGGCAATCCAATTTTGTTCAAAAGCCTCATGAATGAAATTTATTTCATTACCACCCATGTGTGGAGATGAAAGCCAAATTTCATTTTTCATTTGTGTTTAATTTAATTATCACGTTTAATAATTTGTTTGTACGCGAAAATAAAGAATTTTTCGCAAAAAAAGCTAAAACAAAAGGTATTTTTTTAATTATTTATTAATTTTATCCTTGTATTTTTTTAAAATACTATTTTTTTATCTTATATATCTTTTAAAATTAATATGTCTCGGTAGTTTTAAAGATGTAAAACTTAGCCAAAACATACATTATTAGAGTAGGAAATATTAGGTATAAGATTCCTTCCACAAAATTTAGTTTCCAATAAATGATAGAAAAATTAATTAGCAATTGAATCACTCCATACATTGTAGAAACTAAAAGATGTGACCATTTCATTTTATTGACCAATAGCTGATACAAATGATGGCGATGCGCTTCAAAAATATTTTCTTTTAGTTTAATTCTTTGAATAATTGTAAAAATCACTTCTATCCCATATACTCCTATGAAGAGTAAATAAGTAAGCTCCTGGGTTTTCACTACAAGTAGTCCTAAAAGTGCTAATACCCAAAGAGCAATACTCATACTCCCTACATCTCCTGCAAAACATTTTGCTTTTTTTCTAAAATTAAAAAATAAAAACACTAAACTCGCCAAAACTGGATAAATTATAAAATTAATATCTGTAAACATTATTTTATACTGATTGATGTAATAAAATGTAGACAGGATTACCAAGCTGTAAAGACCCGTAATTCCATTAATTCCATCCATAAAATTATATGCATTTAGTACCCCAATAATAAAAATAAAAACTATAGGTAATAACCAGGTAGGCAATATAAATAATATTCCTAAAAAATAAATGAGTAGTGAAACTGAAATGAAATGAAAAAAAAGTCTAAGTTTAGTAGATAAATCAAGAATGTCATCTAAAAAACTTATTACTGATAAAATTAGCAGTCCTAATCCAAAAGCCCAATATTCTTTGGGCAGAAAATAATCTTTTCTGTAGAAGGAACTTACGCCCAAATAAAGAAAAAAAGCTATGGGGAAAATGATTCCACCTCCGCGAAGGGTTACTTTTGTATGAGAGCTTCTGTGATTAGGTTTATCAATAATATTATACTTTGCAGCTATTCTAAAATAAAGCAGTTCTAAGACCAACAATATAAACGTTACTATGATGAACTCCATAAATTATTTAAAACTTTTAATCGTTTTTTCTAACCCTTCACTTGCAGAAACAGGCAATTTGGCTATTCCTAAAGCATTTTTTATTTTCTGATTGCTCACCCAATAATTTTCGGTCAGTTTTTTTAGTCTTTCTGAGTTTAAAGGCAATTTCATCACATCTCCCATTTTGGCAGTTGCCGAAATGAGTTTAGAAGAAATTTTCCATAATTTTTCCTTTTTCCCCGAAGTATTGGCAATGAGTTTTACCAATTCATTGGTAGAAAGCACCTCATCATCTGCAAAATTATAAATCCCTGAACCTACGTTCTTATTAGAAAGCATTTCTAAAATTAAGAAATTAAGATTATCAATGCTTAAAAATGAACGTTTATTTTCAAAAGCTGCTAATGGATAAGGAATACCTTTTTGTACAAATTTATACAAAAGATTTAAGTTTCCTTTATTTCCTGGTCCATGAATCATGCAAGGACGAATGATGAAGAGTCTTTTATTTTCTGGTAATTTTTGGCTTAATAAAAATTCTTCTGCTTCCAATTTAGATTTTCCGTAAGGTGTTTGTGGATTAGAAGTATGGTTTTCGTCTAAGAAACCTTCCACCGTATCTGCAGTGGCTTTTACGCTACTGAAATAGATAAAATCCTTGATTTCAGAATTTAAAAAATCGTTGAAAAGCTTTATCGTTAAGTCTGTATTAATTCGAAAATATTCATCATCTGCAGAAGTATTCGCAGTGTCATGGGCTTTTCCCGCAAGATGGATGATCACATCCGCATTTTTATTTAAAGTCCAATCGGGATTTCTCAAAGAAAGTTTTTCCACGAAATAACAGTTATCTTCCAAATATTGTGAAAGATTTTGACCTACAAAACCTGTTGCGCCGGTGATGGTGATTTTCATTTGAACTGTGCTAGCGTTTTTTTGTTGATAATATTGCGATTGCTATCAAAGAACCATCCCCATTTAGAAAAATAATGAATTGCAGATTTCACAAAAATCTTAAAAAGTCTTTTGTCTTTATTTGCACCAGATTCATAACCATGAACTACAGAAACCTTTGGAAAATAAATTGTTTTATATTTAGAATGCATTCGTCGAGACAAATCCCAATCCTCAAAATACATGAAAAACCGATCATCATAAAGTCCCACTTCTTTTAAAGCCGACATTCTAAAAAGCGTAAAACAGCCAGATAATATAGGAGCGTTGTAAATAACATCATTTCCCACACTTCTAAGTTCATAATTGTTAATAAACTTTTCATAATAAAATTTAGGCTTCTTAAATTTTCTCATGAAAACAGAAAATGGTGACGGCAGTAACTTTGGTAAATGTTGTACAGTATGATCTTCATTGAGTACTTGTGGCATCATCATTCCAACATCTGAATTATTTTCCATGTAATCGATCATTGGGCGAATAACATCCTCGGAGAGTAAAACATCTGGATTAATTACAAAATGATATTTACTTTGGTTTTCCATTGCTTTCTTAAAGGCAATATTATGAGCTGCGCCAAACCCTGGGTTAGAGGGATTGGAGATGTATTCAATTTGTGATGAAAGGGTAGAAAGTTTACGTAATTCATCCGAAGGAGAATTATCAATGATAAAAATCTTTAAACTTCCTTTTCCCAAAACCAAAATACCATTAATTAAAGTCCTAATTTCCTCAAAATCATGTTTATATAAAACTATGCTCGCCGTATTATTAAACTCAATCATTTTTCTTTATTAATTCTATTATTTTTTCTGCAGACTTTTCCCAAGTATACTTTTCTAAAAGAATATGACAATTCATATTGGGCAAAACATTATCTTCATGTTTTTGAATAATAAAATTCAATTTCTCTGCAATTGATAAATCATTTTGTGAGTCTACAAAGAAAGCATGATCTTCTAAAACCTCCCTCATTACGGGTATATCTGAAACTAAAGAAACTGTTCCTAAACTTGCAGCTTCCAATGGAGGAAAACCAAAACCTTCATATAAGCTAATATAAATATTACAAATTGCATCTCTGTATAATCGTGCTAATAAGTTATCTGAAACATAGTTTAAAAAAATAACATTTCTTAATTGTTGGTTTTCAGCAATATGGCGCAAATAATTTCCATATTCATTTTTTTTAGAAATAATAATAAATTTATAGTTCTCATTATTTAGATTAGCAATAGATAACAATAAGTTTTCTATATTTTTATGAGGATATGACGCTCCTACCGTTAAGAAAAATGGTGCACCACCTACAATTGTATCAAAATCACGATCTGTTTCTTCATTTTCAATATATGATAATTTAGTTACACCATTATATATCACTTCAATCTTATCTTCAGATACGTTATAATATTTCAGAATTTCATTTTTAGTAAATTCTGAAATTGCAATTATCTTCTTACTCGAATCAATAATGTAAGGAAATAAATATTTAAAATAATAATATTGAAAACGATGTTGTTTAGGAAACTCCAAACAAATAAGATCGTGAATGGTAATTATTTGATTTGAAATAAAAGGTGAACCGTGTGATGAAAAGGAATATACAACATTCTTTCCTACCTTGAAGGGTAAGATAAAAAAATTCCAAAATAACCTATAAAAGGAAAGGAATTTTACATTTTTTATAAATAAAAAAAAATGATCAAAAACCTTTTTTTCAGCAATTATTTCGCTGAGTTTTTTTGAATAAATTTCAACACCATGGGCTACACCATTAGTCATTGACATGTTAAAGAAAACTTTTTTCATTATATGGTTTTAAAAAAAACATGTTAGTTTTAAATTACAAGATATATTAGTAACTCAAAATTAAAACATCTCCTGGTAATATTTTAAATGTCTGTCGTCCCGATTTACCTAAAACCTCTTTTCCTTTGTCATTAAGATAGAAATAATACCCCCTAGGTTCTATAACAAAAGTTGCTATATCTGTCAAACTCTTATTTAAAATCGCAATATATTTTTTTGAATTATTTTTAATATAAGAAACCAGAGATGGCTTGTTAATATTAAAATACTTGAAATAGCTAGGTCGGGAAAGTAATTTCTTAGTTGCAATAGGAACTTCCCCACCTGTATGAAAAACTTTTTCTACTGTGGAACCAAGAAATACATGTGCATAATTTTGTATATCGCTATTGGTTTTCTGAACAATATTATAAGTTACAGTAGGACGACCGTGTGAATCTACAATTGCATGCTTAAAGTTATTCTTTTTCCAATTTTCATCATCTAAAGTCCAATAAGTAAAGTATTGTAATCCTTGAGCACCATAGAGCAAATTACTATACATTTGAAGCTTCAAACTGGCTATAGTGGGTTGTGAATATAAGTCAAATACGGTTGCGTTGGCAAATGCCCAGAAGTTTTTCTTTGTAAGCATCGAATAATATCTTATTTGCTCTAAATTTTGATACCAATTATTGTGAATTTTATTATTCATTAAAGGGTAATTATCAAAGGAAATGAAATCCACAGGAACGGAATGAACAAAATCATTTATATAGTCATCATAAGAATTTTTTTTCAGTTGAGAGAGCTGGGCATAATTGGAATATAAATTAACATATACAGGGTGAATTGTATCATATTTTTTAATTACAGTAATCCTACTTTCCACATTTTTAAATTCCTCTGAGGTGGGCTCATCAGTAATATAATAGCCAAATAAAGCAGGGTGGTCTCTAAATCTCAATACTGTCTCTCTTGGAAAATGTACTAAATCATCAGAATAAATTAAAATTT
>JAYRDY010000149.1:0-5411 GCA_041909215.1 Cloacibacterium sp.
ATTTTAAAAATTAGTTTCTATTGAATTAAGTTTTTTTTATCTTTTATTGATTAGTGATGAGCTTCTTCGTGGTGGTGCTCTTCATTTGCCATACCGAAGTAAACCGCTGATAACATCGTGAAGATATACGCTTGTAAGAATGCTACTAATATCTCTAATAAATACAATACAAATGTTAAGAATGGGAAGGCAACGCCTGCAATTACATTTTTGAAGTAATAAATCATTGCGATTAATGACATAATTACGATGTGACCAGCAGACATGTTCGCAAAGAGACGAATTAACAATGCAAATGGCTTAATAATCATCCCGATTAATTCTATAGGAATCATCACCAATTTCATTAAGAATGGTAAACCTGGCATCCAGAAAATGTGTTGCCAATAGTTTTTGTTTGCTGTAAATTGTGTAATAATGAATGTGAAAATTGCCAAAGCAGCGGTAATCGCTAAGTTACCCGTTACGTTAATCCCAAAAGGTAATAAACCAAATACATTTAAGAATAAAATGAAGAAGAAAATAGTCAATAAATAAGAAATGTATTTATTGTATTTCGCACCAATATTTGGGATAGCAATTTCGTCTCTAATAAAGATTACTAGTGGCTCGAATAATTTACCTGCACCTGTAGGAACTGGTGATTTTTTGTAATTTCTAGCCATCGAACCAAAGATAACAATCATCAATAAAGATGCTAATAAAATCATTAAAACACTTTTAGTAATAGAAAGGTCTAGTACTTTTTCGTTCTCAGCATGTCCTTCAGCATTAAGCTTTAACGCACCTGTTGCATCTGTTTTAATAATTTTTTCGTGGTAAAGTGCATAATAAGCACCATTGCTTTCAACCACATTATATTTTTTACCATGAGCATCTTTCATCTCTTTACCATGATGAAATTCAGAACTCATAAAAGCATGAAGCCCGTTTTCTTTGTCATAGAAAATAACAGGTAATGGGAAACCAATATGGTGTTCTGTACCATCTGCTTTCTTTTCCACCATAATATCAAAGCTATGAGCGTCTAATAAGTGATGATCAATAAACTCCTTATTTTCTTTCTTTATTTGTTCTTTTTCAGCGTCTTCAGCACTTACAGCTTTGTTTTCCACAGCGGGTGTGTTAGCAACTGCAGCATCATGATGTTGCGCTAAAGAAATAGAAAATGTTGATAAAAAACCGATTAATAAAACTACTCTTTTCAGCATTGATTTATGTTATTTTAAAAGTTTTGCAAAAATATGATAAAAATTACAAATTAACAAAGTAAGATTTACTTATTTTTATCTTCATTGATTAATCTTATTGCATATAATGTTTCTAAAAACAAAGAAACCAAATATGGCGGGATAAAATGATATTTATAATAAGGCACATCTGATAGATGTAATTTATTCATTATCAAAAACATAACACTTAACTTAAACAGCATTAAACCTAAAAAAGAAAAGCCTATATATTCTGGATAAATCTTTTTAATAATTGATAAAATGGTGAGAACCATAACAAACAAAACCGACAAAAATAAATAGTAACGAATGAAGATTACCTGAAACCCATTTACCCAAGTCTGCCAAATTGCAAAATGCACAAAAAATAAAAGAATAAAAAGGATAATGTACAGCCAAGAGGCATTTTGTTTCATACTATTTTTTATTTAAGTTTTCTAATTGTTTTAGTGTATTATAAAGCGCTAATCCCAAACCCGAAAGCCCAACAAAAACCGTTAAAAGATTGTTATTAAGCTCAAAATAGTCATTCAGTTTTTTGCCACCCCAAAAACCTAACGCTATAATGGCCAACATCTGAAAAACAATAGACGAATAAATACCGTACTGACGAAGCGGACTATCACTGTATTTATTCTGATCATTAGCGCTCAACTTTTGCTTTTCATGATCTTTTTCAGACATTATTTTAATTTTTCGTAAAACTAATTAAAACTATCTAAAAACAAACAAAAACATGATAAATCTCATGTTTAAAATTTAACTTCAGTCTGGTTTTAACAAACTGAGGCTATTTTAATTTTTCAAGAAGACTAAAAACTGATTGATTAATAGAAAAAACTTTTCATCAATTAATATTTCAAAAGCTCATTCGGAATATCTGTAGTTACAAAACCAACACCCATTTCTACTAATTTTTGATAAACAGCAACATCATTCACCGTCCAAACATTAGTTATCAATCCTAAATTTTTAGCTTCTTCTAGCCAAGTGGGCTGTTTCTCCAAAAACACATTGAAATGATAATCAATCCCATCAATTCCTAAATTTTTTATTTCGCTGGGCGATTGATCTCCTGCCAAATACTGAACGATGGCTTTCGGATTTTTTTTCTTGATTTCTTTGCAAATATTCAAACTAAAAGAAATATACTCCACACGATTCTGCATTTTCTTATCAGACACCATTTTTAGAGCTTTAGCCACCAACTCATTTTCCAACTCAGGATTTTTCGCAGGCTTCAATTCAACAATAAGTTTTACTATTTTTGATTTTTTGCCTTGCTTTAAATAACTTTCAAAAGTTGGAATTTGCTCACCATTACTTAATTTTTCTATTTTTAAATCTTTGAAAAGCGTTTCAGAAACCTCTACTCCATTAATATGCTCATCGTGGTTTACCACCAACACACCACCTTTAGACATTCTTACATCTAATTCGCTTCCGTAAACTTTTAATTTTTGAGCATTTTTAAGAGATTCAATAGAATTTTGTGCTGTATTCGGATTGGTTTTCCAAAAGCCTCTATGTGCTACCAATTGTGTTTGTGCACTGAGAAAGATAGTGCTTAAAACAGCACCTATAAATAGTATTTTTTTCATGATTGTTTTTATTTAAACTTTTTCAATTTTACCTTTAGCCAGTTTATTCGCCAACGCACTCACATAAAACAGTTGGAAACTATGATAAATCATTATCGGAAGCAAAAAAAGAACCTTCTGCTCTTCGGGGATTCCCAAAACCATCACAAACAAACTACCATGCACTAAAGATTTTTTGGAGCCACAAAAAGTAGTGGTAATAATATCTTCTCTACTGAAGTTTAACTGAGAAGAAATGCGCTTCAAAATTGCATAAACAATAAAAAATAAAGCTACAGAAGCAATAGTAATCACAACAAAAACCAAACCTGAAACGGTAGAAAATATGTTTTCTATAAATGCTTTAGAAAAGCTTTCGTAAACGATGAGTAAAATAATAAGTCGATCAAACTCTGCAATGATTTTATTGTACTTGGTTACCCATTTTTTAAAAATTGGATTGAGTAAAATCCCCATAATAATCGGTAAAAGCACTTTAAATAATAGTTGCTGAACGATCTCTGCTTGATGATTTTCTGCTGCTTGAGCATTTAAGAAAAAACCCATCAATAAAGGCGTCATCAGAATGCCAAAAAGCCCAGAAATAGATGCATTAAAAATGGCCGAAGTAATATTTCCTTTGGCAATAGAAACCATCACTACCGATGAAGAAACCGTAGAAGGCAAACACGCTAAAAAATATACCGAAAGCCAACTTTGGAAGTAAGGCGTATCTTTAAACAATGGATAGAAAACCAATACCAATGCTGGAAAAAGAATAAAAGTACCCGCCTGAACCAAAAGATGCAACTTCCAATTAGAGACATCTTTCAGCACTTCTTTTAGGTTGAGTTTTAGTCCGTACAAAAGAAAAATCCCTGCAATGCCCCAATCGATAAATTGTTCTAAATTAAATATTCGATTGTAGGATTCTTGGTAAGGAATCAGTTTTCCTGCTATTACCATCACGAGCAATAACAATAAAAAGATGTTTTGTTTATCGGCTAATTTTTTAAGATTCAATTTCTAGTATTTTCTACAAAGATACAGCAGTTACTGTAGTTGTGGAAATTATTTGGAAAATTGTGACAGCCACCGCCACTTCCACCGAAATTTATTTTCTTGCAGATGGATACTGATTTCGAAAAGAATCTACAATTACGGAAAACCATAATTTTAATTGCATAAATCCTCTTACATTTATTATAAAATTTTTATCATGATTAAAAAAACTATTCTCCTTGAAAACAAAGCTTCTCTTACTGCAAAAAATTTACAACTCAATATAAAATCAGAAATAAGAGAAACCACCATCCCAATAGAAGAAATAGGATTTTTGGTAATAGACCATCCTGAAATTTTTCTGAGTATGCCCGCTATGAATCTTTTGGTAGAAAATAATACCGCCATTATAATTTGTGGCAAAAACCATCTTCCTAATGGGATGTTTCTTAACCTGAATAGCCACCACATTCAACAAGAAATTTTCAAAAACCAAATTGAAGCCAGTGTTCCATTAAAAAAACAATTGTGGCAGCAAACCATTATAGAAAAAATTACCAACCAAGGAATTCTTTTAGAAAAGATAACAGGTGAGAAAAATTCGTTCGACTTTATAGCTTCTAAAGTATTAAGCGGAGACACCTCTAACATGGAAGGTACAGCTGCTAATATTTACTGGAAAACCTTCTTTGAAAACAGCACTTTTAAAAAATTTAAAAGAGAACGTTTCGGAGATTATCCTAATAATTTCTTAAACTACGGCTATGCTGTTCTAAGAGCTGCCACCGCAAGAGCACTCTCTGGTAGCGGACTACTCAACACCTTAGGAATTCATCATAAAAGCAAATACAATGCTTTTGCTTTGGCAGACGACATTATGGAACCATTCCGACCTATGGTAGATGAAAAGGTTTTTGAAATCATTAACCAATTTGATGAGGAAGAACTCAACACCAAACTAAAAGCTGAACTTCTACAAATTTTAACCAGAACACTCTATTTCGAAGATGAAAAAAGTCCTATGATGGTAGGCTTACAAAAAACAGCAAGCTCTCTACAGCAATGCTTCACTGGTGAGCGCAAAAAAATAAAATATCCCAAATTATGGAACTAAACGGATACCGAATTATGTGGCTATTTGTATTCTTTGACTTACCTACCGAAACTCCTAAAGACAGAAAAAACGCTTCTGGATTTAGAAATAATCTGCTAAAAGATGGATATAGCATGATGCAATATTCTGTATATGTAAGACACTGTGCAAGTAGCGAAAGTGCAGATGTACACGAAAAAAGAATCAACAACCTATTACCACCATTAGGTAAAGTAAGCATTCTGCGTATTACCGATAAACAATACGGAAATATCATTAATTTCTGGGGCAAAGCCGAAGTTCCTAAATTACCTCAGCCAGTACAATTAGAATTATTTTAGAGAAAAAAATTATCTTTTAAATTTTGGCTAAAGCCTAAAAATTACTTTTTAGAAATAAAAAAATGCTTCAAACTTGCTTTATCAAGGCAAAAAAGAAGCATTTTCATGTACGATACTTTATTGTTAATTCATTGATTATTAGAAGGTAGAAAGCCAACTAATA
>JAYRDY010000150.1:0-5350 GCA_041909215.1 Cloacibacterium sp.
ATTAATTTAGTTATTCTTTTTCATCATCGACACTAACTTCAATTAGTGTTTTTTTATGTCTGGCAAGAATGTTGTATACAAAATCAGAATTCAGTGCGATGAGATAGGCATCTGTAATCGTTTCAAAAGCAGGCCTAATATCTAGTTCTTTTCTACCAAAGAATTCTATGAATTGTTCATGCAGTAAATTCGCATTATTCTTGTTAATTGCTCGGTTAAGTACAAAAACAATTTTTGAACTATTGTCTGACACACGAATCAAGTTATATGTATCAATAGCATTTTTGAGATCTTGTTTTGAATCAAGCATAGGAATGAAATAGATTGCATTGCCTCTTAGTGAACCAATATTATTGATAGAATTTAAGAACATCATAGATGTAATATTACCCCCGACATCTATGATGGCATCTTCATTTTCAAGTACCAATTGCATTGCAAAACTATCTAATGACTCTGTTTTAACTGTGTCTGCAATTACGATACTTGAATCAGCAATATTTTGCAAAGACATGTTTTGATCGTCTATTTCAACGTATCGCACTGGGCTATTTTTTCTGTGAAACTGGTATGCTGTAAGCAAATGACCAGAAACAACTGATTTACCAACTCCACCTTTTGTATTAACTACAACATATAACATTTAGACTCCTTTGAATTTTGATTTACCCTATTATTAACATTTTTGTAGCATTCAGTTGACGTAGCTAACTTCATTACTTTTTCAAACTTTATCTTCGAAGCTTTTCCCATGACAAAGTCAACCATCACGTTAACCATAAGGACTTGTAGGTTCACCTTTGCTCTGGTTCGTTTTTTTAACTTATTTTTTTTCAATTTTATTTCCTCTCAAGTTTTTTGCGTAGTTCATCAATTTTTGTCTGGTCTGGAACATCATTAGTAAACAACGGTTTTGTAATATCAACTTCGGGCATAGAGAGTGAAAAACTTCGAGGACCAACAGGCTGTAAAACTTCGTGCTTTATTTCATTTTTTTGTATGTGTTCTTTGGGTTCGGAAAATTCATTAGCTGGATTTTGAATTTTCTTAATGAACGCAGAAACAGATGGACGACTAACCGTCACGTTATTTGATTGTAGGAACTCACAAATAGATGCGAGCGAATAACCTCTTTTATGTAGCTCAATTATTTGTGCCTTGAAAGGCCAAAGCTTACCTCCCCATTTGGGTGATTTTTTAGACATGAAATCCAAAATATCCATATTAATACTCCAATATAATTTTGTTTTACTCCTATTATTAACATTTTTGATATGTAACGTGAATGTAATACAATGTAATGTATTGTTATATGTTTGTAAAGTATTTATAAAGAAGTGTAAAAATAGTTGCTAGTTACGAATTCATCGATATTTTGAAGCATTCTCATTACTCTCATGTAAAGTCAATGTAATGGAATGTTAAGTATTTGTAATCTATATGTATGGCAGTGTTAAATAATTGTAAAATGTTTGGATATATATTATTTTCTAATATATAGAATAATATAACTAAAGCCCGACATATAGGGCTTTCGCATTTATTTTGGTATTTTTACATTATTTTTATAAAATAAAAAATCTTTTAAAAATCCCGTTATATAGGGCTTTTGCTCTTACACCAGCAAGGCGAAGCATTGCGTCAGGTGTCTAAAAAAATAACTGCGTAGCCCTCTTTTTTCAAATATTTATCCAAAATAAGCAAAGCGATTTTCACTTAAAACCCAAGTGAAAAACAAGAAAAATAGTTTGGATAAAATAGGAATTAAAAAAAGATTAGAAGGTGGTAAAAATTCTTAGCAAAATAGAATTTAATAAGGAAGTTGGATGGTAAAATTTGAAAGAGTGATTTGAGATAGAACTACCGAGAATTCCTCGGTAGTTGAAGTAATCTAGTGACCATTTTCTTTGACGACAGCATGTAAGTATTACTGCTCTTGCAAGCAATCTATTTTCATCTTTTGGATTTGGATTGGTCATATATGATATTTTTAAGTTTCGCTATTCTTTCCGTTAACTTATTTTCAAGTTCAATTTTTTTATCTGGGGCACTTGTTCTTTTATAATTTTCAAAAATTAAATCTATTAGTTCAATCATTACTTCAGCTTTAGTTAGCGATTTCATTTCTTCAAAATATTCATCTTCGCAATCAATATACGCCTTGAATGATTCTTCATCTACATTTTTTGGAATTTCCCTACCTCGGTATTTTTTCATCTTCAACTCCTTTAAGTTTATTCTCTCAATTATTAACATTTTGAAGAGTTCATCTCTCGACGACAACATTGATTATCATCGCACGAATTTTTTCATTCGCATTGCGACTAATCACTAATTCATCACGTTCAAACCAAGCAAGGGCAACTGTTTTACCCTTATTCCATAGAATTGATTTTTTCACTAAAAATTGTTTGATTCGTTCTTCCATCACAAAATCCTTAAATCCATTGACTTTTAAATGCAAAATAGCAAATAAAAAGGGTGATAGCTGTGGCAACCGAAGCTAAAACAAATGATTGTCCTATGTGTGCAAGATATCCATGCAGAATATCTATTGTAATTTGTGTAATGTCTGGTCTCATCTCAAAGCTCCTTTATTTTTATTTTTGTCAATTCGTTAGAAGTCAATAAATTTCCATACGTTTGAGTTTTCGTTTCCACATCTGTAAGTGAATATCTTGGCTTGCCGTCACCACCATCAAAAACGCTTTTAATTACAAAAGTGCAACCACTAAAAGCACCGTTATAATTCCAAACTACCAGATCACCTGCACTCAAAGTATTCATTTCGGTTCCTTCGTTTAACTTATGCCATATTATAGCGGTTTTCGCTATTTATGTCAAGCGTATTTCGCTATATTTGACATATTACGCTAAGTATTATATGATTTCATAAATTTTAAAAGGATAATAATGTTAAGTGATGTTGAAATTTTTAAGCAATTTGGTGTACCGACAACGACAACACGAGACTGGAAAAAAAGAGATATTGATGATTGGCGTGCAAAAGTTTATTTGTTTCTAAAGTGCCAAGAAAAAGAAAAAGTTGAAGAATTTTTCAAATCAGCTGAGATTGTTGGGCTTCTCAAAAAATAGTCGGCGAGTAAAAAACGCGAATTTAGTGTAAAATGAGTTTTGTAGATAGAAATAAAGGGGAGCGTCGCTCAAAATTAATTAGATTCATGAGTGAATCATTATATTTTGCAATTAGGTCTCGAATTTGTTTTCGCTTATTTTTTCATTTTAATCCTTTTTTTGATTTATTTTTAGATATTTCATAAATTCCCCAAACAACAAGTGGCACTAAAATAATAAGGTTAATTATTGTTCCGTCCATTGTCAACTCCTTCTTTTAGAATTAAATCACCACTAAGTGTTCAAGGGTTATTTATTGACGTGAATAACCACTTGGAAGTGATATTTTGCCACCTCATGGATTTTAGTTTTGATGGCTGTTAACATATTTATTCCTTTCCTTGGGGTACGTATTTTCTTCCAATAAACCATAACCAAAATTTTATATGAACAAGTAATGTCAATAAACCAATACAAATAATAATCATATAATTTGTTAATTCATACAATTTCATTTTCTTTCTTTTCTTCATCGAAGGATAGGCACTCTTTTGGAAATATATTGCAAAGAGACTTATAACGTTCGATTGGCAATATGACAAAACTTAACTTATCGTTACGTATGATTCCAATTTTATCGAGTTCTTTATTTTGAAGTAAGTCTAAATTAGATTCCATGTGTTGTTGCATTTCTTCGAAGCTTTTTAATTCGGTGCCGCGCCAATATGACATATTTTGTTCCTTTATTTGATCTTTTTTAGAGGTTTTGAAGAAGATACTTATGATGTATTTAATTTCTTTTGCCAGTGAGCCGATCGTGATAACACTCACAAAAAAAACAAATAAACAGACTATACCAGCCAAACAAAGTTCAAGTGTCTCATTGCTCATATAATGTACTTTTACTCTGTAGTTTTCTAAACTCTCGAAGAGCGACATTAATAAGTTCAACCTCTTTAGGCTCAGTACAGCGCTTATTCACCTCAAATGAGTGATCTATCTCTTTATAAATTGCTCTTGCAATTTCTTTCGCTAAAAGCTTATTTAATACCATATCATGGCGCTTACTAAGCGGTCTGATTAAAAAAAACCAGAATACTATAAAAAAACACGTAGGAATTATAAATACTAGACTATCCAAATTCACGTAGCTCCTTCATATATTGTTCATCACGGCTTAACTCTTCAGCTTCTTTTTGCCAGAGTTCACGCTCTTCTTCTTTTGTATTGCCTTCATGCAAAATTTTAAACGCTAAGAGAGTTTTATAGTCCCAATAAGAAATCAATACTGATTGTGGCACTTCTTTATCATCTGTAAGCGTTACTGTTTTAAGTTTTTTTGTTGCTACAAGATTGAGTATTAACGACAAATGTCTTTCAAATTGAGTATATGTAGTGACAATTTCATCCTTGCTTTTGAAAAGCTCTCTTTCTTGTTCTTGACGAATCTTTTTATCTTTTTGCCATTTTTTATCTTCACGGTATGTAAACCATGCTAATAAGGTTGCAAAAATAGTTACAATAATTTGACCTGGTGTTGCTGAAAAGAAATCACTCATTACCTTTCTCCTTTCCATGCTAAATACTTTGCTTGCACCTTTATCCAAAAATCTTCATCAGTGTTAAAACGCTTGGCAAGCTTGTATGCTAATTTTGTATCTACACTTTCTTCATGTTCTAAAATATTAAGTAAGAGTTCTTCTGGTATAGCTAATTCATCTGATAATACTTTTACAGTTAAACCTAAAGGTTGCATGCAATCCTCTTTTAAAAAAATGGCAACTGAAGTTGGTTTTCGCATCATTTTTTTCATCTAATTCCTTCTTTGAGCAAACAGTATCAAGTATAGCAAAACATGTGAGTATGCTTATAAAAAGGTGTAATATACGCATAGGCATAAATTAAAAATAAAAAAAAGGGATGTTTTACGGTAAAAATACCAAAATATAATATTTTGAACAGTTCATCAGTTAAAAATCCATTTTTTGATCTGCTCTAAAAACTACACTATCATATATTTAATGGTATTTGCATTGAGTTTAAACTTAAAAAACACACGATAATATATCTATTACACTTTGAAATATTGTTCAAACATCCTATTTTCTTCCCATTTCTTAGTATTCTTATAAAACCTTGCTATACTAAATAGAAAATCTTGTATTTAGGCGCATAATGAAAAAGAATATTTATATTGTAAGCGATGTGCATGGTTGCTATAAAACTTTACGAGCATTGATAAGTCAATTGCCAGATAAAGAAAAATCACACTTGG
>JAYRDY010000151.1:0-5350 GCA_041909215.1 Cloacibacterium sp.
ATGATTAAGGTGTTTAATTTCTAATACTTTTTTCCAGCACCAATAATGGTAAATAAAAAGCCCTAATAGGAATAATATTTTATAGTAAAACCAAGATAATGAAGGTTTTGCCATCAGCAAAGGAAAATTGGGATAGTAATAAAACACCATCCAAACACCAAAAATGGTCATCAAAACAAACGCGGGAACCGTAATAATATTCCAAAGTCTTCTTGCCATAAAAACGTATTGTTCTCGTAAAATTTCTTTTTTAGGACTTTCGAAAGCATCAGTGTCTTTATAATACACAAAAATTCTTACGAGATAAAAAATTCCCGCAAAATAACTCACCATAAAGATGATATGTAGCGCTTTTATGATTAAATAAGTCATGGTAATTTACGATTTATGATTTACGATTTATAATTTTTCTAACATCTAACATCTAACATCTAGCATCTAACATCTAACATCAATCAATCAAACTGAATGTATATTTTATCGCCCATTTTTAGTCCAAAAAGCGAATTGGCGCCATTGTTTTTTGTGCCTTTATAAATGGTGATTTCTAATAAATCTTGACCATTAAAAAGAGCAGAAGCTTTGCCATGGTATTCGTTTTCTTTTTCCCAATCGGTTACAATATCCGTGTATTTTTTGTGGATGTTTTTAAGTAAAATATTTCTGATGTTGATTTCAAAATTACTGAAATTAACCACCGTTTTATCAAATAAGCTTTTGGTAATATTGGTAACGCAATTCCCAAAATTGTCTATATACATTACTTCGCCAATCAGCATTTTTTCAGCTTCCTGAAAGTAAGGTTTCGAGAAAGAGATTTGTTTATAATTTTTAATTTTTCTGCCGATAAGTTCTGGCAATCCTCCTTTGGTAAGATGTGCTGCAACGGGCGCAAAAATATCTACACTGGCAAATTTTACCTCATCATCAAATCTATTATTAATGGTGATTTCATAAATAGCCTCAGGTTTAATATCATGGAAGATTAGACTTAATAACCCATTGTCTGAACTAATAAAATAATGACCATCTGCTTTTACCAAAAGGTTTTTTCGGTCTTTATGAAAAAAACTATCTACCGAAATAATATGTATGCTTTCTTTTGGGAAATGGCTGTAAGCGTTTTTCACAATGTAAGAACATTGGATGAGATTATAAGGTGCAATTTCATGGGAAATATCAATAATTCTGGCTTCAGGATTAAGCTGAAGGATACTGCCTTTAATAGCAGGAACTCTGTGGTCTAGATTTCCGTAATCAGATGTAAGCGTAATTATTGGCATTTATGAAATAAAAATTTGAAGAAACAAAGATATTGCTTATTTTTGGTAAGATAAAATTTATAAAACAGAATAACTTGTACGAATTAACCTACGAAATTTCGGGAATTGATACTAAAACTTTTTACGGAGTTCATAATCAGTATTTTAATTTAATAAAATCTACATTCCCAACCCTTAAAATTACAGGCAGAGATCATTTTATTTTTGCAATGGGCAACCAAGAAACGTTGGATGTTTTTAAGCGAAAGTTAGATGATGTGGTAGCCTATATTTCTAACAATAATTCTATTGAACTGAAAGATGTTGAAAATATTCTCAAAATAAAAAGTGAGGAGGAAAAACAGTTGGTTTTTGATCAGGATATTATTGTAAAAGGGGTAAATGGTAAAATTATTAAAGCCAAAACTACGAATCTTAAAAAATTAGTAAAAGAATCTGAAAAAAAAGATATGGTTTTTGCCATCGGCCCTGCAGGAACGGGTAAAACCTATACCAGTGTAGCTTTGGCAGTAAGAGCATTGCGAGATAAAGAAGTGAAAAGAATTATCCTCACAAGACCAGCTGTAGAAGCCGGAGAAAGTTTGGGTTTTTTACCTGGGGATTTAAAAGAAAAGCTAGATCCTTATTTACAGCCTTTATATGATGCTTTAAGAGATATGATTCCGCATGAAAAACTAGAGGGTTATATAGAAAGAAAAGTAATAGAAGTAGCACCTTTAGCTTTTATGAGAGGGAGAACTTTAGACGAAGCTTTCGTTATTTTAGATGAAGCGCAGAATACAACGCACTCGCAAATGAAAATGTTTTTAACCAGAATGGGGATGAATGCTAAATTTATTATCACGGGAGATCCTAGTCAGGTAGATTTACCACCGAAACAGCATTCTGGTCTTAAAGAAGCGATGCGTATTTTAAAAGGAGTGAACGAAATAGGTTTTGTACATCTTACGGAAGAAGATGTAGTGAGGCATCCTGTCGTGAAGAAGATTATTTTAGCTTATAATGCTGAAGAAAAAAGGCAAAGAGAGGAATGATTGAATTGATAATCTGCAATTTGTTTAATATAATAATGAATGTAAATGGCTATTATGTTAAATAAAATTAAAAAATAATTTATAATTTGTTGTTTTTTTTTTGATAATTATGTAATTTTAGTATAAATTTGTTTTTATTTAAATTAAGAAACAATTATGAAAAAATTATTTTTAGTTGGTGCATTAGCACTTTTCGGAGCTATGAATGCTCAAACTACAGGAAATTTTAAAGTTGGTGGACATGTAGGATTGCCAGTTGGTGACATCTCTGATGCTTCAAGTTTTAATGCAGGTGTAGATTTAGCATATCAATGGAATCTTGCTGAAAATTTTAAATTAGGAGTTGCTTCTGGGTATTCTCAATATTTTGGAAAAAATGGTTGGGATGGAACTGGTTTAATTCCTATTGCGGCTTCTGGACAATATACTGTAGCTCCTAATTTCTTTTTAGGTGCAGATTTAGGGTATGGTTTCTTTACTGCTGATGGAGCAGATGGAGGTTTTTATTATCAGCCAAAAGTTGGATATCAAAAAGATAATTGGGAACTTTATTTAGGTTACAAAGGAATTAGTGTAGATGGAGGTACAGTTTCTTCAGTAAATGTTGGAGTTAACTTTAATTTAGGCAAATAATTAACCATCAATAAAAAATCCTGAGAAATTAATTATCTCAGGATTTTTTTATGTAGTAGTTTTTGATTATTTACCAAAAAGTCCGCCACCCATGTTGGGCATTCCTTTGCCCATCATTTGCATGAGTTGTTTGCCTTGTGGGCCTTGCATCATTTTCATCATTTTGCCCATTTGGTCAAACTGTTTCATCAGTGCGTTTACATCTTCTATTTTTCTGCCAGAACCTTTGGCGATTCTTTTTTTACGGTTCATATCAATCACAGAAGGTTTTCTTCTTTCGTCTGGAGTCATAGAATGAATGATGGCTTCAATGTGTTTGAAAGCATCATCATTAATATCTACATCTTTTATCGCTTTTCCTACGCCAGGTAACATGCCCATAAGATCTTTCATGTTCCCCATTTTTTTAATTTGCTGAATTTGTTTTAAGAAATCATCAAAACCAAACTCATTTTTTGCGATTTTTTTGTGTAGTTTTTTAGCTTCCTCTTCATCAAACTGTTCCTGAGCTCTTTCTACCAAAGACACTACGTCTCCCATTCCTAGGATTCTGTCTGCCATTCTTTCAGGGTAGAAGAGGTCTAGAGCTTCCATTTTCTCGCCAGTAGAAATAAATTTAATTGGCTTATTTACTACAGAACGAATGGTAAGCGCAGCACCACCTCTGGTATCCCCATCTAATTTGGTAAGTACAACGCCATTGTAGTCTAGTACATGGTTGAAAGCGAGTGCAGTGTTCACGGCGTCTTGCCCCGTCATAGCATCTACTACAAAAAGGGTTTCGGTAGGTTTTACGGCTTGGTGAACGTTTCTTATTTCGTTCATCATGGCTTCGTCTATTGCGAGACGACCTGCGGTATCTATAATAATTACATCATGCTTGTTTTCTTTAGCATAAGTAATGGCGTTAAGAGAAATTTCTACAGGGTTTTTATTTTCAACTTCTTTATAAATGGTAACGCCTACTTGTTCAGAAAGTACGGTAAGCTGGTCTATAGCGGCTGGTCTATACACATCACAAGCTACTAATAGAGGTTTTTTGCTTCTTTTTGATTTAAGGTAGTTGGCTAATTTTCCAGAAAAAGTAGTTTTACCAGAACCTTGTAAACCCGCAATTAAAATAATGGTAGGATTGGCAGAAAGGTTAATCCCTTCTTGAGTTCTTCCCATTAATTCTACTAGCTCGTCATGTACAATTTTGGTCATTAATTGCCCTGGAGTAATGGAGGTTAAAACGTTTTGTCCTAAAGCTTTGTCTTGAACTCTTTTGGTAAGGTCTTTGGCTACTTTATAGTTTACATCGGCATCTACTAAAGCTCGACGAATTTCTTTCACCGTTTCTGCTACGTTGATTTCTGTAATCTTACCGCGTCCTTGTATGTTTTGTAACGCTTTATCTAGTTTATCCTGAAGACTATTAAACATCGTTTTAATTTTTTTAAGATTTGCAAAAATAAGGAATTTTGTTGAATTTTGAATGTGTTTTTTTGACCTTCCCTAACCCCTCCAAAGGAGGGGAACGGTTTACATAAAATTAAGATGTACGGTTTTAAAAATATTCATTTTTTGAAAACTCAAGTACTTGTTATGAAAAATCGTAAAGTCCCTCCTTTGGAGGGATTCAGGGAGGTTAGACAAGTGGAGGTCGCGATAAAGCTATAATTTTATGATTCTTATAAAGCTGATTTTTTATTAATTTAGCACAAATACTAATCCATGAATAATCAAAAACCCAAATTTGTTACAGCAAACCCCTATACATATAAAGATATTAAGCCATTAAGAGATGCACTTAAAAAAGCATCTACGAAAGCTGAAATAATTATGTGGAAAAAATTAAAAAATAAGCAAATAGGCTTTAAGATAAGACGTCAACATATTATTGATAATTATATTTCAGATTTTGTATGTATAAGCAAAAAAGTGATTATTGAGATTGATGGAGAAATACATTTGTCAAGAATGGAAGAAGACAAAATTAGAACTGAAAGACTTAATGAGTTAGGGTATAGGGTTATAAGGTATTCCAATGATGAGGTTTTTAAAGATGCGGATATTGTAGCAAATCACATTAGAAAATATTTAGAAGAAACTGACCTCCCCTAACCCCTCCAAAGGAGGGGAACGGTTTGCGTAAAATTAAGGTGTACGGTTTTAAAAATGAATATTTTTTTAATACTAGTTCTTGTTATGAAAAATCGTAAAGTCCCTCCTTTGGAGGGATTTAGGGTGGTCGGATAAGTGTTTTTTTGACCTCCCCTAACCCATCCAAAGGAGGGGAACGGTTTGTGTAAAATCAAGACGTACGGTTTTAAAAATGGATATTTTTTTAATACTAGTTCTTGTTATGAAAAATCGTAAAGTCCCTTCTTTGGAGGGATTTAGGGAGGTCAGACAAGT
>JAYRDY010000152.1:0-5292 GCA_041909215.1 Cloacibacterium sp.
ATGGCTATCTTAGCCATGTGATTTTTTTAAATTAAATTTTGATATAAATCATTTTGAAAATTAAATCATGAACAAAAGGTTATTTTATATACTTATAATATCGTTGTTCTCTTCAAAAATGCTATTTGCAACCGAATGTACATCTTATACCAAGAAAGGAAACCAGGTGACATTCAATGGCAAAGATGGTTCTAAACTTTCTTTGACAATGAATAGCAATTCTGTTATAAAAATATGGTTCGATAAATCAGGGAAATTAACTCGAACCAATCCTTCTTTTGCTGTGGTTAATGAGAAACTTGAAAATATTGGAGATATCGGTATTAATGAAGAATCCTCAGCATACGAAATTTTTACCTCAAAACTTCGTATACGGATCAATAAAAATCCAATGCAGATTCAGATTTTTGATAAGTATCAGAAACTGATTTACAGCGATTTCAAAGACCAAGGGCACGTTTCCGATGCCAAAGGTGTAAAAGCCCGCAAGGTTCTTCGTAGTGATGAGCAGTTTTTCGGATTAGGTGAAAAAACTGGAACGCTTAACCGCAGAGGAAAAAATTACAAAATGTGGAATAGTGATCGCCCTTGCTATAGCGTTACCGAAGACCCGATTGCAAAGAGTATTCCGTTTTTTATGAGCAGTTACCGTTATGGAATTTTTCTGGATAATACTTATAAAACTGAATTCAAGTTTGGAACTGAATCGTCAGATTTTTACTCATTCGAAGCTCCAGATGGCGCATTTGTCTATTATTTTATTTATGGAAAAGATTACAAAGAGATTCAGCAGCAATACATTGCACTGACTGGACAGCCGATTATGCCTCCAAAATGGGCTTTGGGTTTTGCACAAAGTCGCGGACTTTATACAAAAGAAAATCAGGCATTAGAAGTTGCGGCAGAATTTCGTAAAAGAAAAATCCCGATTGATATTATTTATCAGGACATCGGTTGGACTCAAAACCTTCAAGATTTTGAATGGAGAAAAGGCAATTATACCAATCCAAAAGCAATGCTCAAAAAACTGAAGGATAATGGTTTTAAAATGATTGTTTCTCAAGATCCTGTTGTTTCTCAGAAGGATAATAAACAGTGGGCAGAAGCTGATAAGCTAGGGTATTTTGTGAAAGATGTCCGTACCAACAAGGCTTACGATATGCCGTGGCCGTGGGGCGGGAATTGTGGAGTAGTAGATTTTACCATTCCCGAAGTTGCCGACTGGTGGGGGAAATATCAACAAAAACCTATTGATGATGGAATCAGCGGTTTCTGGACAGATATGGGAGAACCTGCGTGGAGCAACGAAGAAGATACTGACCGCCTGAATATGAAACACCGCATCGGGATGCACGATGAAATTCACAATATTTATGGTTTGACTTGGGACAAAGTGGTAAAAGAGCAGTTTGAAAAAAGAAATCCCAATCAGCGTATTTTTCAGATGACACGTTCAGCTTATGCCGGATTGCAGCGTTATACATTTGGCTGGACTAATGATAGTGGAAGCGGAAGTGATGTTCTGGATGGCTGGGCGCAAATGGAAAATCAGGTAGCCGTTGGAATTTCAGCAGGTTTGGGTGGAATACCATTCTGGACAACCGATATTTCTGGCTATTGTGGTGATATTACTGATTATCCTGCAATGGCAGAACTCTATACAAGATGGATGCAGTTTGGTATATTTTGTCCATTAAGTAGAGCACATCATGAAGGAGATAATGCCGTAGAACCTTGGATGTTTGGCGAAGTGGCAGAGAAAAATACTAAAGCAGCGATAGAATTGAAATACCAGTTGTTCCCATATCTTTATACTTATTCTAGGAAAGCGCATGACATCGGATTGCCAATTACCAGAGGCCTTTTTATGGAATATCCTAATGATGCGGAAGCAGCAAAAATCGATAATCAGTTTATTTTTGGGGAAGAATTATTAGTAGCTCCTGTTCTCAAAAAAGGCGAACGTGTAAAACGAGTTTACCTTCCTGAAGGCGAATGGATCGATTTTAACGATAAAAAAACCGAATATCTGGGTGGCGAAAAATTGCCTTACAAAGCACCGCTCAATACCATTCCGATTTTTGTGAAAAAAGGATCGATTATTCCGATGATGCCCATTATGCAATATATTGGCGAGAAGAGAGATTATCCTGTAACATTCCATATTTTTCCCAATTATGAAGATGAAAAAGCAAGTTTCACATTGTATGAAGATGAGGGCGAAAATCAGGATTATCTCAAAGGTATTTTTTCATTAACATACATCGTTTGTACCACCGTCTCCAGTGGTTTTAATATCGATATTTCACCTGAGGATAAAGGTTTTCATCAATCTGATAAAAGAAATTTTGTATTGAGCATCCTAACGGATAAAAAACCAACTTCGGTTTCCATCAACGGAAATGCGGCAACATTGGTTCCGTTAGAAAAATTAAATATCGATAATGATTTCTCACAACAATGGAGCTGGGATGAAAACGGAAAAAAATTGCTATTGAAAACACCGGATCAAAGAAAGAAAATAAATATTAAAATAAATAATTAATTAATAGAAAATGAAGAAGTTATTACTGCTAATTGCAATAAGTTTTACAAGCCTTGTTTTTGCTCAGAAACTACAGTCGCCAAACGGAAAATTCGTTATGAATTTTTCTGTTCAGAGTGGTGGCTATCCGTCCTATCAGTTAAATTATAAAGGAAAAGAGATTGTAAAACCGAGTAAACTTGGATTTGTGATGACGACCAAAGATGCTCAGGCAAACGATCCCCGAAATTTTTTAAATAATAATTTTGAAGTTGTTGGCTCAAAAACAGCCTCTTTTGATGAAACCTGGCAGCCAGTTTGGGGCGAGGAAAAAAGCATCAGAAACCATTATAACGAGATTTTAATCAATCTAAAGCAAAAAGGGACAGACCGCTTAGTGGATGTTCGTTTCCGTTTGTTTGATGACGGTTTGGGATTCCGTTATGAGTTTCCACAACAGAAAAATCTGGTTTATTTTACCATTAAAGAAGAAAAAACCCAGTTTGCAATGACAGGAGATCATACTACCTATTGGATTCCAGGAGATTATGATACTCAGGAATACAATTATACAACATCCAAACTCTCCGAAATCCGAGGACTAATGGATAAAGCTTATCAAAAGGGGAATGCTTCTCAAACCTCATTTTCGCCAACTGGTGTTCAGACTTCATTGATGATAAAAACTGTGGATGGCATATACATCAATATCCACGAGGCGGCTTTGATTGATTATTCTTGTATGCATTTGAATCTAGATGATAAAAATATGGTTTTCGAATCCTGGTTGACACCTGATTCTCACGGCGACAAAGGTAAAATGCAAGCGCCACGACACACACCTTGGAGGACGATTATCGTGAGCGATGATGCCCGTAAGATCTTAGCATCTAGAATGACTTATAACCTGAATGACCCTAGCAAAATCACCGATACATCGTGGATTAAGCCAACCAAATATGTTGGAGTTTGGTGGGAAATGATTTCCGGGAAAAGCAGTTGGGCTTATACCGATGAGTTTCCGTCTGTACAATTAGGAATCACCGATTATGCCAAAGCTAAACCAAATGGAAAACACGGTGCTAATAACTCAAATGTAAGACGATATATTGATTTCGCTGCGAAAAACGGATTCGATGCCGTTTTGGTAGAGGGCTGGAATACTGGCTGGGAAGATTGGTTTGGGAACGACAAAGATTATGTTTTTGATTTCTTAACACCTTATCCAGACTTTGATATTGCTGCACTTAATACTTATGCCCATTCAAAAGGGGTAAAACTCATTATGCATCACGAGACTTCTGGAGCCGTAAGAAATTACGAAAGACACTTGGATGAAGCCTATAAGTTAATGAACAAATACGGCTATGATGCCGTAAAAAGTGGTTATGTAGGAAACATTCTACCTTTAGGCGAAACACACTACAGCCAGTGGACGAACAACCACTTTCAGTATGCGATAGAAAAAGCGGCAGATTATAAAATTATGGTCAATGCTCACGAAGCTGTTCGCCCAACAGGTATTGCGAGAACGTATCCAAATCTTATCGGGAACGAAGCTGCAAGAGGAACAGAATATCAGGCTTTTGGTGGTGACAGAAACAACCCGAACCACGTAACAATCTTGCCTTTTACCAGATTAATTGGTGGACCTATGGACTACACACCCGGGATTTTCCAGATGGAAGTTACCAATGGTTCCCACGTTAATGCGACTATCGCCAACCAATTGGCATTATATGTAACGATGTACAGCCCATTACAAATGGCAGCGGATTTCCCTGAAAATTACGAGAAGTTTGCCGACGCTTTCCAATTTATCAAAGATGTGGCGGTAGATTGGGATGACAGCAAATACCTTGAGGCTGAACCAGGACAATACATTACAGTCGCCAGAAAGGCAAAAGGTACAGACAAATGGTTTGTAGGGAATGTAGCGGGATACAAGCCTTTCACTTCCAAAATTTCATTTGATTTCTTAGATGGAAATAAACAATATATTGCAACCATTTATTCTGATGCTAAAGATGCGGATTATATTAAAAATCCTCAAGCTTACAATATTCGTAAAGTGATAGTGACATATAAATCAAAATTAGAACAAATATCAGTTGCTGGTGGTGGTTATGCCATAAGTATAATACCCGTATTGAATAAGAATGAAACTAAAGGATTATTAAAATTATAATCTAAGGATTTAGTTTTCAATGATTAATTTGATTTAGCAACATTTATAGATATTTGGTATACAAATTTTTTTATTATGTTTTAATACCAATATAAAATTTTATATACAACGATAGAGAAAGTGCAAAAAAAAACACTCGTGTCAGAGTGGTTGGACTTACTCTATCGTTGTATCTTAAAAAGATGAAACATTAGAATTAAAAATTTAGTTTATTTAATTAGATAAAGCCTCTACTTTCTACTGCAATACCTAACTGAAAAAGTGATTTCACACCATATAATTTTTTCAATCTTTTAATTGTACGACTTCAAATAAATTTCAAGCCAGATGGCGCAGATTGTTAATTCATTCACTTAAACACACTAAAACGTTCAGTTCTTAATAACAACATCAAAGATATTACTATTTTCCAATATTTCATTTGATTGCTTCAAAGTGCTTGTTTCAGTGGGTTTTACAATTTTAAGATAAGAAAACTAACGAATCCGAAAGCATCCAAATTAAGAGTTTGTTGAACTGCTTGTTGTACTTTTGTATCAGGTTGCTTCCCTTTGCGAAACCTCCTATTTAAGAGGTTTCT
>JAYRDY010000153.1:0-5249 GCA_041909215.1 Cloacibacterium sp.
TTTAGACTAAATAAAAATACGTAAATCTACGTATTGCTCTAAAATACATTAGTTTATACCTTTGGAGTGTAAAAGTAAAAGAACAAATAAAAAGATAAAGTTAGAAGATTATCATAGTTTTTTACTAATGCAAAACCCAAACACGCAAACACAAATGATGATAAATTTCTACCATTGAGTTTGGACACTAGTAATACATTTCTTTGGTAGAAATTTTTATTTTAGGAAGTAGTAATTTTCTTCATATTTTCGATTTTTAGGCCAAAAGAGGATATGTGCAAACATATCCTTTTCTTTTAAAAAATTAATTAAGAAAATTTTGTATATATTTGCATAGATTAATCAATTCACAATTTTATAAATGGATATAGATAGTGTCGTCAAACTTTTTAGTGCATTATTTCTCGTATTATTAAACGGCTTTTTCGTAGCCGCAGAATTCTCAATCGTTAAAGTTCGTTACTCGCAAATTCAGCTCAAAGCTGCTGAAGGTAACAAAATGGCTAAGCAAGCAGAGCTTATCATTAAAAACCTAGATGCATATTTATCAGCAACACAATTAGGGATTACCCTAGCATCATTAGCATTAGGTTGGGTAGGAGAGAGCGCTTTAGAGCATATTTTCCATGGCCTGTTTTCTTATTTCAATATAAATTTAGCAAGTTCTATGATTACCACAATCTCCGTGGTAACCAGTTTTCTTATAATTACAATTATGCATATAGTTTTCGGAGAATTAGTCCCGAAATCTATTGCCATCAGAAAATCAGAAGCTACAACATTATTCATATCAGCACCATTAAGATTGTTTTATAATTTGTTTAGACCATTTATTTGGTTAATGAATTTATTATCTAACGCTTTCTTAAAGATGATTGGTATCCATCCTGTTTCAGACCATGATATCCATTCAACAGAAGAGCTTCAGCTTTTGGTAAAACAATCTGCCGATAGTGGAGAGATTGAGGAAGAAAACTATGAAATCATTAAAAATGCTTTTGATTTTACAGACCATACAGCAAAACAAGTAATGGTACCTCGTCAAAACATTATTTCTATTGATATAGAAGACGATAAAGAAGAGATTTTAAAACAAATTATAGATTGTGGTTACTCCAGAATTCCTGTTTATGAAGACTCCATAGATAATATCATTGGGCTTTTTTATACCAAGGAAATCATGAGAGAATACATTAAAAACAAAGACCTAGATCTTAAAGAGTTTTTAAAAGAAGCTTTCTTTGTGGTAGGAAGTAAAAAAATCTCTGATTTGTTAAATGTTTTCCAAGTAAAAAAACAACATTTAGCTATTGTTATTGATGAATTTGGTGGTACAGAAGGTATTCTTACTTTGGAAGATATTCTAGAAGAATTAGTTGGCGAAATACAAGATGAGGAAGATGATGAAGATAAAATAGTAGATAAAGTAAGCGAAAATGTTTTCTGGGTACAAGCAACACAACCTTTAGAAGAAATTAATGAATATCTACCTAAGCCCTTATCTGAAGGGGCAGAATATAATACACTTGCTGGTTTTATTTTCCATAAATTAGAAGATATACCCGAAGAAAACCAAGAGTTTGTTATAGATGATTATCATTTTAAAATTCTTAAAATGAATAATAGATCTGTTGAATTGGTAGAATTGGTTTATGATCCTAAAGATATAGTTGATGATTTAACCGAAGAAATTAGCGAGATTTAATAAATCTTGATTTATTAAATTATTAAATTTTTGATTTTCCACTTAAAAATTATCCACGGGTATGAATTTTTACGATAATCCACAGCGTGAGTATCAAGAAGAGGTAGCGCTTTTAGAGCAAGAAGATGAAGTCTATAAATTAGTACTCTACAATGATGATGTTAATACCTTTGATTTTGTTATAGATTGCTTAATAGAGATTTGTAAACATACGCTAGAGCAGGCCGAACAATGCACTATTTTGGTACATTATAAAGGGAAATGCACCGTTAAAACAGGCAGTATGGAACTTCTGAAACCGATGCATGAAAAATTAATTTCCAGAGGGTTAACTTCTGAAATTTTATAAATAAAACTCGCTACATAGCGAGTTTTTTATTTTTATCCCCAGTGATTTTATTAGAAAGGATATCCAATGGAGAAGTTAATCGTAGGGTTTAATGGCTTTATTTGATTAATAACCCATCTTTGCCCTTTTGGTAAGTTAGGATCGTGTAATTTATAAGCAAAATCAAACCTTACAATAATGTAGGCAACATTAAATCTTAAACCAAAACCAGAGCCTAACCCCATTTGAGAGATAAATTTATTAAATTTAAATTGGTCTCCAATATTATTATCCTTAAGGCTCCAAATATTACCCGCATCAGTAAATATTGCCCCTTCAAACATTTTATTTATAGGGAATCTGTATTCTATATTGGTGGTTAGTTTAATGTCATCCATCATATAAGCTCTAATTTTTTTATCAATTTGAGTATCAGCAGGTCCCAATCCACCAAAAGCTAACCATGCTCTAATATCATTACTTCCACCATTAAAATAAGATCTTATAAAAGGCATGTCATTAGAATTTCCGTAAGGAATACCAACACCGATGAACTGACGAACAATAAATTTATGATTATTTTTAAATGTAAAATATTTTTTAGCATCAATATCGAACTTCACAAACTGGGAAATTGGAATTCCAAAAGCTGTTCTTTTGTTGATGTCTGAAGAAGCTCCTTCATTTTTTTTACTGAATAAGCCCAGCAAATTACCTGCCAGTTCTACTTTAGCATCTAGTGCAAAAGGATTTTGAAACCCTTTTTTACCTACTTCGTTGTAAATATAATTATAAGAAAAAGAGTTGATAATTACATCTTGGGTAAGTCTCTCTTTTTTGTATAAAACTTGTAAAAAGTTCATGTAATTATCGAGATCAGTAGGGTTGTTAAGAGACGCAATGTAAGCACCATCATTTACAATGATGTTAGAAATCTGGTCTTCATTCTGATTGGCTAGCCAAATGCTTTCTGCTGCAGGATTATAAATGAAATAGTTATCAAAAACAGCTTTTCTTAGGGCGTCATCAGCAGAGAAGTAGCTGTAATACGCATTTTTATTTCTTGTAAAAGAAAATTGCGTATTGAAAACAGAAAACTTATGAGATATAATTTCATTCACATTAATGGCATAATTAAGTGCTGCATTAAAGTTAGTTCTGTCCATACCAATATTGTTCTGTCTAGATGTTCCTATATTAATGGATGTTGTTGGAGAATATTTATTGGGAACAAAATTTTCAGTTTTAAAAGGCAGAAGCAATCTTGGGAAATTGAGCCCAAATTGAAGAGAAAATTCAGATGCATTTAAAATAGCATTTGGTTTTTTCTCATCATAAACAGTACCGAAAGTTCCGGAAAGTACCCCACTGAAATTCTCTGAACCTCCGAAAACATTTCTGATGGTTAATTCTGCAGAAGGAGAGAAACCAAGACGTAAAATTTGAGAATAATGCAAATCTAAAGCCCCTTTTATATTGTATTTTGGTAGAGGGATAAGTTTATATCTTATATTAATAATCGTGTCATTAGGGTTTTCTTCGTCTTTTGTAGCGGCTTCGTAACTGGCAATACTAAAGTTGTTGAGCGAAATGAAATTTCTTTTGGTTAAGTCTAGGTTTTTTTGGTTATAGATTTCACTTTTTTTAATTGTAATAGGCCTCCAAAGTGATTTTGTTTTGTATTGATCATCAATCTTTTTGATGTTTACATTTCTGAAAACCGTATCTATAGTTGGTTTGCCAGTAATTTTGTCTAAATACTGAATTTCTATATCGCCAATAGTGTATTGTTTGTATGGTGTTTTTATAGAATCTTTAAGAATATCTATTGTTAATGGTACTTGTTTTCTACTTTTAAGAGTGTCGGCCGTAAAAAAAATCTCACCTCCGTTTTTGTTAAAGCTATAATAACCTCTTTCTTGCATCAGTTCAGTTATTCTTTTTGCTTCTTCTTCAAGTTTAGTTTCGTCTAGAACTTGGCCAGATTTTATAAGGCTTTCATTAATATTTTGTTCGTAAATATTTCTTATGTTATCATAGGGTATGTTGTAAAAATATTCTTTAATATAAGTTGGATCATTGTAAGTGATTTTGTAGTTGGCCTGAGCTTTTTTGGCAATATCATTCATACGATGAGAGAAATCTACCTGCGCATCCCAATAACCTCTATAAATTAAATATTTTCTGATAGAATTAGCACTACTACTTGTTTTAGCTTCATCTAAAATAACAGGAGCTTTACCAATATTATGGCGAACTCTGCTCCAAAAAATACTTTTACCAACATACTCTGGGTGCTTGTATTTTATGTACAATGAGTCTCTTAGTTTCTGATTTCTCATTTCACTTGGGAAAGTCATGTACTCCGTAAGAATACTATCGTATTTAGGATTAGAGCCATTATAAATCCATAAGCCCATGGGAAATAGCATTAAAAAATCTTTCTTGTTGGGTTTTTGACTTACCAAATCCGGAATGGTACTGTTATAAGGTCCTTTGTCTGTAAATTCAAAATTATTTTTGGTTAACAAAAATTTCCCTTCGGGTACTTTTTTGGTACTGTTACAAGAATAAATCAAAAAAAATATCATTGCAAAAGCAAAAAATATGTGGTACTTTTGGATATATTTAAAGAAATGCTTACCGCTCATAAAATAAAAATTTTCAATTCTTTAGACAAAAAGAAGTTTAGACAAAAATACAATTTGTTTTTGGTTGAAGGGAATAAAATCATTACCGAACTCAAAAATTCTTCTTATAAAATTAAAGAAATTTTTAGTATTAATCCTTCTGAATTAGATTTTCTAAATACAGAAAATCATCTTATTACAGAAAATCATCTTATTACAGAACGAGAACTTAAGAAAATTAGTTTTCTACAGTCTCCTAAAGATTCTGTAGCAGTAGTAGAATTGCCAGAAGCTCGTTTTTTAGAAAATCAGAATATACAAATTATTTTAGACGGAATACAAGATCCTGGGAATTTAGGAACTATTATTAGATTGGCAGATTGGTTTGGGATAGAGCAAGTTGTGTGCAGTACAGATACGGTAGATTTGTACAATCCTAAAGTGGTGCAATCTACCAAAGGTTCTTTGGCTAGAGTTAATGTTTTTTATACTGATTTAAATGTTTTTTTGAAAAAATCTACCTCGGAAAATATTGGGACAGATATGGTGGGAGAAAGTATTTATGATTGTAAATTCCCTGAAAAAT